>NZ_CP075091.1 GCF_023035295.1 Borrelia coriaceae | reverse complement strand
TATATAATTTGTTATTAGTACATAAGTGTTTGGCTAATAATATTGAACAAAGTTTCCTCAAATAAATACATAGTTACCTCAATTCTATACATAGTTGACATGAAAATGAACAAAGTTGTCTCTTAACATTTTTTATTTTTACGAGTTGTACCTAAAATGAACATAGTTGCCTCAAAAATATACAATAGTTGCACTTAAAATATACCAAAGTTGATATTTTTTCTATAAATAGATCTGCCACTGACTAATTCAAAATAAATCCTAACAAAATTACTTCTTAATATCAAATAGTACAAAACTAAAATAAATACTTTTTATCCTCTAATCTATTACACCATCATCTATCAATCCCTATCAAAATACTGTATAATATATTATAAGGAGATTATTATGGGAATTCCCCAACCAGTCATTACTCAACAAATGGTCTTAAATGAACTTATGAAAGCTGGCATTAATAGAGATATTGCTGACGATTTAGCTTACAGATATTACCGAAATGAACTCACTTTTAAAGATATTGAATTTTTAAAAGAAAACTTTGATATAAAACTTGAAAAGGTTGAAGCAAGTCTACAATCCGAAATTAAAGCAATCAAAACTGATCTTGATAATAAAATTGATAACAAATTTAATGAGCTTGATAAAAAAATTGACACTATTGAAAACAATCTTAATGTAAAGATTGACACTAAATTTAACGAACTTGATAAAAAAATAGATATTGTCGAAAATAATCTTAACGTAAAGATTGATAACATTAAAAATGACTTAAAATCTGATATTACATTTGTTATCAATGAGGTTTCTCTTATTAGAAAAGACATTGAAATTAACAAAATAGAAATTGATAACAACCTTAATAAAGCCTTATCTGAATTTAAAAGCACATCAAAAATACATCATTGGATGTTCGGAACTATTATTACTATCTTTATAGGAATTTTATTAACACTTATATTCAAATAAGTAAAATTGACCTAAAAAACTTTTTATCTATTCAGTATATTTATATATCTTTTGTGTTATTTGAAATAAAACTCCTAAGACAACTCAAAGCAATATAAACAAATATTTTTTAATGCATCAAACCTTACTCTTAACCCAGTTACTAACTGGTATACTTCGATCTTACCATCACAATATTTACTTATTTATTAATATCTACAGCTTCTTTTATTGTTATAATCCCAACTTCAATTTCAACTTCACCAAATTTAGCAATAAGTTAAAGAATACCAACGCAATTTATGACCTTAATTGACATACTTTAGGCCACAACTTGTACTTCTATTCCATCATTCGACTCTCAACTCAAAAACTTACCAATTGATTCTTGTTCAGTTTCTCTAATCTTGATAGCAGCTGCTTTATCCTCTTGCCACACAACGATAAATAATAATTTTAATACCTTTAACAAGCAAATTAAAACTTGAAATATCTGTTATCATAGAATCATCTACCCTTTTATATTCCCAATAAAATATCTACCCGTACCACCTCCAAATACTCTTTTAACATATCATGCAATATTCTCTAATATCTCATCGATAAATTTATTAAATACCATTTTAACTATGGCGTAATTACCACCATTAGCAACTTATATATTTAATTGATGTATAACAGATGTTATAGTATCAGCAATGTTAATGAAATACTCTCCAAAAAGATGGATATACTTGACATTAAGACGGATGTTAAGTATATCCATATATCGCTCAAAAAAGGAAAAATATCTAAGAGACCTTTTCATAAATTAATAATAAAGGTAAAAAAATCGTAAGCATATCAATATCCTGACTGCCAAACCTGCACCTAAAAAGTAAAAATAAAGTCATTAATAATATATTTAAAATATTCTTCTTTATTATAAACCTATATATTTTCAAATCTTAATCTAAGATACAACTTATATTTTTCATTTTATCTTTTGTTATATTTGTATTTCTATATACTGATCTATAAAAATCAATATATAGAAATACAAAATTTTAGAGCTTAATCAAACATTCTTCTTAGAATGCTTAATCAAGCTCTAAAAGCTCTATAATGTCATTCACAAATTAGGTAGTCCTAAAATGAATAGCACTACTAACGGTCATTATCTTACAATAAATCCAAAACAAAATCAACTATCCTTAGTTTCCTAATAATATTGAATGATCACTTTATACTTAGTTAAATAAATTTTCCTCTAAATTGGACATGTCCTCTTATAAAATATTTTTACATCAATAATTTTATCTTTCCTATTATAAAGCTTTACTTATGAAGTAAAATAAAATCTACCATTGTTTCAATAAACATCTTGTTTAACAACTAAATCACTAAACTTTCTGTCTTATATATTCTATATGCTAAATTATTTACAAATCCTTTTTACACTTAGACTTTAAAAGTTTTAAATTTTTTCATAAATTCTCCAAGCAAATCTTTTTTATTTCTAAATAATTCATCCATTAAGAAACTTGCAAAGTTTAAATCTTGCCTATAAAAATCATAACTTTCTTGACTTTTAAGTTGCAATTTTAATGGTTTTATTAAAGCTTGTCTTGATTGTCTAATATTTATTCCTTCTTTATTCCTCAAAGAGAGGATAATATCATGGATACCATTTTCAATAATATCTTGTTCCTCGATCAAACCTGCTTCCATAGCGTTTGCTATTTTTAAATATTCATAAGCCTGTGTTTTAGCAATTCTATAATTTTTAGTAAATTCTTCAAAACTTTTATATCCATCCAACTTATAATACTCATTATCTTTTATCTCTTTTAAAATCTTCATACTCTCTATTTTATTAAGTATTTCTTTTTGAAAATTGAATACTAATCTCTCTTTCAGAGAAAGATAATATTTTGCTATTTTGTTTTTATCCTCTAAATTAATTAAATCTTGATGTTTATTTTCAATAACACGTTTGGTTATTTTAATATTCACAATTAATCTCCTTTATTTTTTCCGTACTACGGAAAAACTCGTAAATAGCCTTCTGATATTCTTTTATATAATCTTTGTTCAAATCAAAAGCATCATTTTGTGCAATTCTCTTATTTAAATCTTCCCTTTCAGATACAATTCCCAAAAAATCAACTTTTTCTTTTATCATGACCAATAAATTCTTACGAGTATTATTCTTTTTAAACCGGGTTACCAAAACAAAAACGGGTATATTAAACTTTAATTTTCTTAAAAAGAATTCTAATATCTCTAAGCTTTCAAACGACCATCGCTCAGCTGTCATTGGGACTATTATATAATGACTACAAACTAAGGCATTGGTTAAAATAATATCCAAACTAGGACTTGTATCAATTATTATATAATCATACACACGATGTAACAACTTTAAACTTTGTTTGAATCTCAACTCTTTAAAAGCAATATTGTCATTGTGAAAAAAATGTAAGTTTAAATAACTTGGCAATAAACTTAAATTATCACTTATTTTAATAATTGGCGCATTTATATTGATTTTATCAATTAATACTTCATAAATATTGCGTTCTGTAAGGTCCAAATTTTGGGCTTCTAATTGATCATAAAAATAACTAGTAACTGAAGCCTGAGTATCCATGTCGATTAGAAGAACTTTATATTCTTTTGCCAAAAGAGTTGCAAATATAAGAGCACTTGTACTTTTTCCAACACCGCCTTTAATTGATGCAATAGTTATTATTTTTGGTTTTTTCGTATCCATTTATTTATAAGACCTCCATCTGGTAACTTTTTATTGTAAAAATCGTATACTTGTTCCTCCAGTCTCAAAAATGTTTCAACTAAAGAGTTGTAGTACTTTTTATTAGCTTTTTCTTTTCTAAGCAAATAAGCAATTCCTATAAGATAACAAAACACGCTACCTTTTTTAAATCTAAATTCTATGTAATAGATTTTAGAAAACTTGGATGCCTTCATGATACCATTTTCTTCGTATTTTCTAATCACGTTTTTTATTGGTTTTCTATATCCATAAAAAATTCCTAAAAATCTATCATTGTCTCTTAGAGAAAACAAATGAAATTCATTTATTTTTTCTCTATCAAATAATCCTCTAAAGGCGATGAAAAATTTATGCTGTTGGTTTTTATTGATGGCAAATGTGTAAAAATCTGTCATAACCTTTGTATGATATAATGTTCTGCTGTTATTATTCTCTATATGTAAAAAAATGGATTTGTTCCTTTTTTCCTTAATCTCTAGTTTCTTTTTTTTGAGACGTTCCAATACATTTTCCATTACTGATCCTTAACTGGTAACTTTATCAGATTTTACTGATCGTAAATAATCTTTATTATTACTTATTGTCCTCAATAACTCGTAATAGTAATGCTTATTAATTACTTTGCAATATTCTAATCTGTTTTGTTCATTTAAATAATTTTTTAATATTGGTATTAAAATACTAATATCCACTTTGTGTTTTAATTGTTCAAGAAGTATGCTAAATACATTGTCTCTAATATTCTTTTTATCTTCTTTTTTATTCTTTTTGGTATATTCAACTATTTTCCTAAGATTTTCTATTTCCTTTGCTAGATCATTGTATTTGTCATTTTCTATGATAAAGTGTGGTTTGTGCTTATATTTTTCATATATTTTTTGTATTTGTACTGTTAACTGTTTGCTTTCATACCCTTCATTTTTTAGATTAGTCTTTGTTTTATCCAATATTTTATTTAATTGTTTCTGTTTAAATTTTAGTTTACTTATTGTTCTAGTATTGTCAGTCTTTCTGTGTATGTTGTTTTCGGCTACTTTAATCGCCTTTAACGCTTCTATTTTAAAAAATTTTCCTACTTCTAGGTTTAAAATAGATAAGAAAGCATTTGATCTAAAATGACATTTCTTGGCGTATTTTTCTATTTGTAGTTCTTCTATATATTTTGCGTTTTTTTGTCTTTCTTCTATTTTATTATTAATATTATTATAACACTCCCATTTCTCTACACTACTATTTTTATTGTAATTCTTTTTGAAATATGAATTGACACGATTTTTGTGTCTCTCCTCTTTTTTTTCTTTGAAATATTTGTTTATTATACGGTAGCATTTTTTTTTATTGTATTTAAGTTTGTAATGAATTTCGGTTCCCATGTTCACACCCAAATGTCTGTGATAATTGATTGTCACTCCCAATATCTTGCTTAATTTATAAAGATAGCTTTGTAGTGTTTTAAGTTTAACTTCTTTTTGATCATTTTTTTTCATATTGTTGTTAAAGTAATAAAGTATGTTGCTTTGAGTGTATTGTTTGGATTTTGAATTTATGTAACTTAGTGTAGATATTAAAACGATTAATTTGTGTTGGTATTCTTTTGTACTCTTCATATTTAATCTCCTAATTTGTGAATTTGCTACTAACTATTATGATAATGCAATCTTCGTTAAAAAGTAAACCCATTTATAATAAAAATATCCTTGGTAAACACATTATAGTAGTATCAAATCAATAAAAATAAACAAAAATAAGTACTAGGAAAATAGCGGTTGAAATGCAATATCTTTATCGAATACTTGATAAGATAGTACAAAGTGCTAAGACTGTTAGTGGGGCCTATTAGTATTTATAATCATCCTTGGTAATGTTACTATAGATATTGCTGTTGATAATCTAATATAGGGCATTAAAGATATAGTGTTACAGGCAAAGACAACCAGTGATGTTTTTGTCGATCAAGATGTTCACTCAACAACAAGTGCAGTGACTAAGGTATTAGTACTACTAGGCTAAGTAATTAGGCAAACAGTAGGTAGCACTCTAGAGAGATTAATAAAAGCTGTTGAAATGATATAATATTCAGATACTAGTAGTGAAGCACATTAAGGTAAGAACTAATTAAAATTTAATAAGGTTTACGTTAACTAAATAGACTTGTTTGAAGGATAGAGTAAAAGGGTGCACGTAATATATGAAAATAAATATTAAAAATATTAAAGTAAGA
Organism: Borrelia coriaceae; assembly: GCF_023035295.1. NCBI lineage: Bacteria > Pseudomonadati > Spirochaetota > Spirochaetia > Spirochaetales > Borreliaceae > Borrelia > Borrelia coriaceae. Next base: position 22,550 of record NZ_CP075091.1, on the reverse strand, counting down.
AATATTTGTGCAACATTATTTATCTCTTTATTCCTTTCTTGTAATAATGGAATGGAAGACCTTGAGAAGAAAAATCAATTCTTATCCTCACTTGCTAATTTAGGTAATGACTTCTTATCTATCTTCACTTCTTTTGGGGATTCACTTGGTGGTGTTTTAGCTTTTGATAAGACTACTACAAAGTGTAAGGTTGGAGATTATTTTAAAAAAGTAAAAGAAACTGTAGAAGGAATTAAAGGTAAGCTTAATACAATTGTTGAGAACATGAAAAAAGAAGGTAATCCTAATCTTTCTGGAACAGAGACTGCTGTAAATAACTTAGTGACTAATACACTTGATAAGATAATTAAAGGAGCTGAGACTGTTAGTGAGGCTTTAAAAGGTGTTGATGCTAGTGAACTAATTGGTAATGTTGCTCCTGGTGGTGCAAGTGGAAATGCTAAAGGTGCTGCTGGAGATGGGGTTAATAGCCTGGTAAATGGAATTAAGTCAATTGTAGGTGTAGTACTTAAAGATAGAGGTGATCCTATTGCTGGGGATAACAAAAAGGCTGAAACTCTTGAAGCAAGAAATGGTACTGATGGTGAAGCAGGTAAATTATTTTCTACTGACAATGCTGGTGCTGCTGCTGACAATGCAAAGAAGGCCGCAGCCGATGCAGCAACAAAAGCTGTTGGAGCAGTAACAGGTGCTGACATATTACAAGCTATGATTAAAGATAATGGTGATGCTGCTGCGTTAGCTAAGAGTAAGTCCAATAATGCTCAGATTAATAATGGGTTGGATAATAAAAATGATGCGATTATAGCAGGAGCCATTGTATTAAGAGCAATGGCTAAGGGTGGTAAATTTGCTAATACTAGTCATTCTGCTACACTTGAGGCTGTTGATGTAGTTAAGGGAGCAGCAGTAAGTGCAGTAACTAAGGTATTAGATACTTTGACTATGGCAATAAGGAAAACAATTGATAAGGGGCTTAAGACAGTTAAAGAAGCAATGAACATTAGTTCTGAGGCTGCTCCTATAATTAGTGAAGCTGTTACTGTTGTTAAATAAATCATAAAAGATAAGTAAATTAAATAATAAAGTCATTTGAGGGGGACATTGCTCTATGTGCGAGTTGTTTCCCTTTTTTTGTATTTAGTCTCTTTATTTAAAGGATAGGGAAAAGGAGGCACGTAATATATGAAAATAAATATTAAAAATATTAGATTAAAAAATATTTGTGCAATATTATTTATCTCTCTATTCCTTTCTTGTAATAATGGAATAGAAGAACTTGGGGAAAGAAATAACTTCTTGTCCTCACTTGCTAGTTTAGGTAATGACTTCTTATCTGTCTTCACTTCTTTTGGGGATTCACTTGGTGGTGTTTTAGCTTTTAAGCCTGATACTGCTAAAAAGTCTGATGTTGCAGATTACTTTAAGAATATTCATAATGCCGTAAAAGACACTAAGGATAAGCTTAATACAATTGTTGATAATATGAAAGCCAAAGATAATCCTAATGCAGAGGCTGTTAAAACAAAAGTAGACGAACTAATTAAGGCTAAACTTGATAGGATCATTGAGGGTGCAAATGAGGCTTTGAAGGGTACTGGTGGTAGTGAATTTATTGGTAATGTTGCTATTCAGGAGAAAGGTGGTGCTGCTGGAGATATTGTTAGTTTGGTAAATGGCATTAAGAGTATAGTAGATATAGTGCTTAAAAATAATGAAGGAAAACATAATGCTGGGGACGGTAAAAAAGCTAGTGGTAATGTTGAAGAGAGAGTTGGCAAGAGTGCTAATGATGAAGCAGGAAAGTTATTTGATGATTCTGGTACTAATTCTGGAATTGGCTCTACTACTCATGATGCAAAAAAGGTAGCAGCAGATGCAGCTAAGGCAGTAGGAGCAGTAACAGGTGCTGACATACTGAAAGCTATGGTTGAGAAAAATGGTGATGTGACTGGAGCTGGGGCTAAAGATGCAACTATTGCAGGTGCTATAGCATTAAGAGCTATGATTAGAGATGGAAAATTCCCTGGTGTTGCTTCTAGGGCTTCTAGTGATAATACTGATTATACAGCTATAATGAAAGGTGTAGCAGTGAGTGCGGTGAATAAGGCGCTAAATACATTGACTATAGCAATAAGAAAAACAATAGATGAAGGACTTAAGACAGTTAAATATGCTATGAACATAAATGCTAATGTTACTCCTGTAACTACAGAATCTGCTGTTACTGCTAAATAACTATTTATAATTTAATTAATAAAAATAAGTAAACTCAATAATAAAGTTATTTGAGGGAAGCACTTCTTGTTAGGAGCTGTTTTCCTTTTTTTTTATTGTATTGAGCCTCTTTAGTTGAAGGAAAGGGAAAAAGGAGGCACGTAATATATGAAAATAAATATTAAAAATATTAAGAATATTAAGATAAAAAGTATTTGTGCAACATTATTTATCTCTCTTTTCCTTTCTTGTAGTAATGGGATAGAAGAACTTGAAAAGAGAAATATTTTCTTATCCTCACTTGCTAATTTAGGTAATGGTTTCTTATCTGTCTTCACTTCTTTTGGCGATATGTTTACTGATACTTTAAGTATTAGAGCTAATACTAAGAAAAGTGATATAAACAGATATTTCAATGATATTGAAAAAACTATGATATCAATTAAAGAGAAGTTGAAAGCAGAAGTTGCTAAGAATGGTAATTATGAAAAAATTAAAACAATTGTTGATAAATTTATTACTGACACATTAGACAAGATTGCAGCAGGGGCGAAGGAAGCAGCAAAAGGGGCTGAGGGTGAGGTTGTTCTTGGTGGAGCTACTGCAGGTGGTGATGCTGCACCAGCAGATATTACAAGTGTAAGTTCACTTATTGAAGGAATTAAAACAATAGTTGAAGTGGTCTTAAAAGATAAGGGAAATGCAGAGGCAAATGGTACTGAAGATAATGACAAAAAGGATATAGGTAAGTTGTTCAGTAAAGCATCTGATAATGGGTCAGAAGTAGAAGCAGCTAAGGCAAGTGCATCAATTGGTGCTGTAAGTGGCGCTGATATATTGAAAGCTATTGTTAGTTCTGATAAGGCTACGGAAAATAAAGATATTGATCAAGCAGGTAATTCAGCAGAGATTGCTACTGCTAAAAATAGTGGTAGTACTAAAGAGACGAAAAAAAAAGATGCAGTTATTGCGGGAGGTATAGCACTAAGAGCGATGGCTAAAGGTGGTAAATTTGCTACTAAAAGTTCTGAGACTAAATCTGCTCATGCAATAAATGGTGTAGCAGCAAGTGCTGTGACTAAAGTGTTGAATACTCTAATAATTGCAATAAGGAGTACTGTTGATATCGGCTTAAAAAAGATAAATGATGTATTGGCTACAGTTACTCATGAGGATAAATCTGCAGATGTTACTACACCTGCAGAACGCAACAGTTAGTACAAAGCGATAAATAAATCGTTAAACTAAATAAAGTGATTTTAAGGAAAGCTATTTTCTATATGAGAGTAGTTTTCCTTTTATTATATCTATCCTCTTTATTTAAAGGAAAGGTAAAGAGGAGGCACGTAATATATGAAAATAAATATTAAAAATATTAAAGTAAAAAGTATTTGTGCAACACTATTTATTTCTCTATTCCTTTCTTGTAATAGTGGAGTAATAGAAGACCTTGAGAAGAGAAATCATTTCTTATCCTCATTAGCTAATTTAGGTAATGATTTCTTATCTGTCTTCACTTCTTTTGGCGATATAATTGGTAGTCCATTAGGTTTTAGTACTTCTACTAAGAAGTCTGCGATTGCAGATTATTTTAAAAAAGTAAAAGAGACTGTAGAAGGCGTTAAGGGGAAACTTAATACAATTGTTGAGAACATGAAGAGAGAAGGAAATCCTAATGCTTCTAGCACATCAGATGCTGTAGCAACTTTAAGTGCAAAACTTGATAGTATAATTAAAGGCTCTAATACTGCTAGTGAGGCTATTGGCAATGATACTGGTCTTATTGCTGATTTTGGTAAGTCTGGGGTTGGTGCGGCTGCTACTGAAGTTGATAAATTAATAGAAGGGATTAAAGGTATAGTAGAAGTTGTGCTTAACGGTGTAGGAAATGCTGAGGCTGGAGATGATAACAAGGCGACAGATCTTACTGCAAGAAGTAATACTGCTGGTGATGGTGAAGCGGGGAAACTATTTGCTACTAAGGCTATAAGTAGTAATGAAAAAAAATCAGCAACTGATTTTGTTAAGGCAGTTGGGGCAGTAACTGGTGCTGACATATTACAAGCTATGATTAAAGAAGGTGGTGATGCTGCAAAGTTGGCTAAAAGTAGTGATGGTAATGCTACTGAAAAGCCTAAAGATGCAACTATAGCAGGTGCTGTAGCACTGAGAGCAATGGCTAAGAATGGTAAATTTGCTAATAAGAGTACTGATGATGATATTGTAAAGAAAACAGTAGGGAATGCAACTATAAGTGCAGTAACTAAAGCATTAGGTACTCTGACTATAGCAATAAGGAAAACAATTGATGCAGGACTTAAGGCTGTTAAAGAAGCAATGAAAATTAATCCTGATGATGCTCCTGTAATTACTGAAGCTAAGAATTAGTTAAAATTTAATAAGAAATATATAACTAAATAATAAAATTATTTAAGGGAAATAGTTCTCTATATGAGGGTTGTTTCTCTTTTGTTGTATCTATCCTCTTTATTTAAAGAAAAGGGTAGAAGTGTGCACGTAATATATGAAAATAAATATTAAAAATAGAATAAAAAGTATTTGTGCAACATTATTTATCTCTCTATTCCTTTCTTGTAATAATGGGATAGAAGAACTTCAAAAGCAAAGGGATTCTATACTCTCTATATCTAATTTAAGACAAAATTTCTTAGATATCTTTACTTCCTTTTCTGATATGTTTACTGATGCTTTTGGTATTACTACAGAGACAACTAAGAAGCAAGTTGGAGAACATTTAGGTAAAGTTGGTGATGCGGTTCAAGCAGTTAAAGGTAAATTAGAGAACATAAAGGCAGATGAGAATTTTGATTTAATAAAAGATAAAGCTGAGAGCATAATTATTAAAGCAATTGAGACTTTGGGAAAGATAGTTGAAGGAACAAATAAAATTAAGGTAGCTACTAAAGATGCTAATGGTCCAATTGGTGGTCATACTACTGATAATCAGAGTGCAGTTCAGGCAATTAAAGCCAGTGTGGAAGGTCTTGTTGAAGGAATTAGTATGATCTATAGGACAGCAAAGGAAGCTAATATTGATTCAAAAGGAGAGGCTAAGAAAACGATTACTAACGTTCAAGCAGTTGGAAAGCTTTTTGGTACTAATAGTGAAGTTAATGGTGGTAATGGGAGTGAATTAAAAGCAGCTCATATAGCATTAACTGCTGTTAGTGGTGCAGATATATTAGCAGCAATTGACGCAGTTAAGGATCAAAGTGGTGTTCCTGGCAATATTGATGCAGCAACAAATGCTTTTGAAATGGCAATTGCTAATGCCAGTGGTGCTAATAATATTACTGGTGATGTTAATACAAATGCATCAGCAATTGCAGCAGGGATAGCATTAAAAGCTATGGCTCAGAATGGTAAATTAGCAACTGTTGCTACTCATGCGCCAGGAAAGGAAGTGAATGCATTATTAATAGAGACAGTTACTAAAACTTTAAATGAGCTGTTATCTACTATAAGAAGAACAGTTGATAAATGTTTAAAAGATGTTAGTGATTTGATAAAGTAGATTCTGCTAGTGAATTAAAAGCGGAATCTAAATAGTATAATTTAGTGTTTAAACTGTCATATTTGATTGAGATTTTACAATTTTTGACGCATCAGGAATGCCTTTATAGGTATTCCTGTTTTTTATATTACATAAGTTATAAGTTTCTGTCTAAATAGGTTTAATCAGTAAAATTACTGTTGATTTTATATAATTCACTAGAATCAAATTTTTACTTAGCTAAAGTTAAAGATGCTATGAAAATTAATGGGAATGTTGCTCCTTTAACTGATGAATCTAAAAATCAGTAAATTAGAGTTAGATAGAGTTAATAATAAAAGATAAGTAAATTAAATAGTAAAGTTTTTTGAGGGAAACATCTCTTATACAAGAGGTGTTTCCCTTTTTTTATGTCTAGTCTCTTGAGTTAAAGGATTGTTAAAGGTAGGCACGTAATTATGAAACTAAATATTAAAAATATTAGATTAAAAAGTATTTGTGTAACATTATTTATCTCTTTATTCCTTTCTTGTAATAATGGGATAGAAGAACTTCAGAAGAGAAATAACTTCTTGTCTTCACTTGCTAATTTAGGTAATGACTTCTTATCTGTCTTTACTTCTTTTGGAGATATGACAGGTACTGTTTTAAGGTTTAATACTACTACCAAAAAATCTGATGTTGGAGATTACTTTAAAAAGGTAAAAGAAACTGTAGAAGGAGTTAAGAGTAAGCTTAATACAATTGTTGAAAACATGAAATCTGCAAATAATCCTAATGCTTCTACAACTGGGAGTGCTGTAAATAGTTTGGTGACTAATATTCTTGATAAGATAATTGAGGGTGCTAAGACCATTAGTGATGCTATTGGTTCTGATGATAAGCCAATTGCTAATGTTGCTGATCAGGATGCAGGTGCTGCTGGTGCTGAAGTTGATAGTTTAGTAAAGGGAATTAAAAATATAGTAAATGTGGTGTTGAAAGAAGGAAATGCTGATGCGGGGGATGAAAATGGTCCTGTTCAAGATAGTAATGGCACTGCTGGTTCTACAAGAAGTTCTGGTGGTGGAGGGACTCATGGTGATGCGAGAAAATTATTTGCCAAAGATAAGGCTGGTAATGATGCTGGTGATGCAGCTAAAGCAGCAAAAGATGCGTCTAAAGCTGTTGGTGCAGTAACTGGTGCTGACATATTACAAGCTATAGCTAAAAATAGTGACTCAGCTAAATTAGCTACAGGTACTGATGGTAGTGCTATTAAGAATCCTAAAGATGCAACTATAGCAGGAGCTATTGCACTGAGAGCAATGGCTAAGAAGGGTAAATTCTCTAATAAATCTGATGGCGATGCTGTTGTAAAGAAAGCGGTAGAGGATGCGACTATAAGTGCAGTTACTAAAGCATTAGAGACCCTCACGATAGCAATAAGAAAGACAATAGATGAAGGGCTTAGAGAAATTAAAGAAGCTATGAAAATTAATCCTGAAGCTAATCCTGTAACTAGTGAAACTGGTGTTGCTGCTAAATAAATAATCAAGAAATAACAATTAAATAATAAAGTTATTAAAGGGAACCACTTCTTTTGATAGGAGGATTTCCCTTTTTTTATCTGGCCTCTTTGGTTAAAGGGTGAGGAGAAGGGCGCACGTAATATATGAAAATAAATATTGAAAATATTAGCTTAAAAAGTATTTGTGCAATATTATTTATCTCTTTATTCCTTTCTTGTAATAATTCAGGAGAGGAAAGTTTAGCAGATAAGGGAGTTGGAAAAGGATTAAATGACATAATTGCAGATTCAAGAAAGGTATTTTTAGACGCGTTTTTATCTTTTGGAGACCTACTAAAAGACACATTTGGTATTACTGCAACTACTACAAAATCAGATATTGGTGGTTATTTCAATAAAATATCAGAGACTATGAAAATGGTTCAAGAGAAATTGACATCTGAAATTGTTGAGAAGGCTCATTACTCAAAAGTAAAAGATGAGGTTAACGAATTTATTGGAAAATTAACAAAAATAGAAGAGGGTGCAAAGAAAGCTGTTAAAGGGGCTACTGATTCTGAAGTAATTGGTGGGGTTGTAAAAGCTGATGCTGCTGGAGATAGTCCTAGTGTAGAAAGTGTAAAAAATTTAGTTGAGGGTATCAAGGGAATTGTTGATGGGCTAGTCTTAAAAGAAGGAAATGCACAAACAGATAAGACTGATCCTGCTGGTACTGACAAGGAAGATATTGGTAGGTTATTTGGGGCTCAAACCTCTGCTAATCAGGGGGCTGAGGCTAAACATACGGCAGCAGCAAGTGCGTCAATTGGGGCAGTAAGTGGAGCTGACATATTAAAAGCTATTGCTGATGTTAAGTTTGATGCTAAGAAAAATGGTAAGGTAAATGAGGCTAACGATGCGGCTGCTCTGGCTTTAGCTAAGGGAACTGGTAGTGGTGGTGATGAAAAGCTTGGTGCAGCAAAGAAAGATGCAATTATTGCGGCTGGGATAGCATTAAGAGCTATGGCTAATAAGGGTAAGTTTATTGTAAAGGAGGCTGACGCAAAGAAGACTGAAGCTGAAGGGGCGAAAGGGGTAGCATCAAGTGCGGTAAATAAAACTTTAAGTACTCTAATAATTGCAATCAGAAATGCTGTTGATACGGGTTTGAATAAAATCAATGAAGTATTAGCTATGGTTAAACAAGAAGATAAATTTATAGAAGCAACAACTAGTGGACAGTAAATAATAAAAAGTAAGTTAACTAAATAATAACATCATTAAATGGAAACGTTTTTGTGCATAAAGAGCGTTTCCTTTTTATATTTAACCTTTTTAGTTAAAAGAAAGGGGGAAAGGAGGTACGTAATTATGAAAATAAATATTAAAAATATTAGATTAAAAACTATTTGTGCAACATTATTTATTTCTCTATTCCTTTCTTGTAATAATGGAATAGAAGAACTTCAAAAGGAAAAGGATTTCTTATCCTCTATGGCTAAGTTAGGTAATGACTTCTTAGATGTTTTTACTTCTTTTGGAGATTTTGTTGGGGATGCATTAGGATTTCCAGCAGTAAAATCTGGTGATAAAAAAAGTGCAGTAGGAGAATACTTTAAGAAGGTAAAAAAAGAATTAGAAGATACTAATGAAAATTTGAAAAGGTTATTAGGTGAAATCGCCAATTTAAAGCATGCTGATGACAGCACAATTAAAGTTGTGAGAAATGAAATTGAAGGTGCAAGTTGTAATTTTAAACTATTAATTGAGGCTTTAGCTAAACTATCTGGTGTAACTAATGATAGTTCTACTGACATTGGTGATAATGCTGATGATGCTAATAAAGCGGCTGATAAATCTTAGTGTTGATTCTATAATTGCAGGAGTTAAAGAAATTATTAAAGCAGCAGAGGAATCTAAAGTAGAGATTAAATCTGGAAGTGATGGTGGTAACGTGATAGTAGCTAAAGCTCAAACTGATGCTATTGCTGTTCTTGGGGGGCCTAATAGTAAGGCTACTCAAGGAGCTGGTTCTAAACTAGCTGGAGTGGTATCAGAAACAGATCCATGGTCAATGATTAACAAGATTAAGAATACTGAGGCTACTGATCCTGCGGAACTTAAAAAGGATAGTACTAATAAAGCAGGAACACTAGCTGCGTCTAGGAGTAATGCTAGCGGAGGTGGTGGTGCTGGGGCAAATAGTAAAGCTGACCTAGCAGCAGCTGTTGCATTAAAGGCTATGACTAAGGATGGTAAATTTAGTGCTGCTAGTGAGGATGAAGGGGTAGTTAAGGCAGCAGGAGTAAATGCTGTGAATAAGGTACTAGGAGTATTAGAAGAGATAATTAGGCAAACAGTAGCAAAAAATTTAAAGAAAGTGAGAAAAGCTGTTGAAGGAATAAAATATTCTCAGATGACTGAAGCTGGTGGAGTCACTGAAACCGGTAGTATTCAATCTACTGCTATTAAATAAAATAATAAGTAATAGTTAAACTAAATGAATAAAGACATTTAAGGAAAATGTTCCTCTGTATGAGAACGGTTTTCCTTTTTTGTATGTCTAGCCTCTTTAGTTAAAGGGATAGGAAAAAGGAGGCACGTAATATATGAAAATAAATATTAAAGATATTAAGATAAAAAGTATTTGTGCAACATTATTTATCTCTTTATTCCTTTCTTGTAATAATGGAATAGAAGAACTTGAGAGGCAAAGAGATTCTATACTCTCTATATCTAATTTAAGACAAGGATTCTTAGATATTTTTACTTCCTTTGGCGATATGCTTGGTGGTGTTTTAGGTATTAAAGCTGATACTAAAAAATCAGAGATTGGTGATTATTTTACTAATATTGCTAACACTATGAAAAAAGTTAAAGATAAATTGATATCTGAAATTGCTAATAATGAAAATTATGCAAAGGTAAAGACAGTTGTTGATAAGTTTATTACTGGTACATTAGATAAGATTGCGGAAGGTTCTAAAATAGTAGCTGTTGGGGCTGGAGATAGCGGTATTATTGGAGATGCTGAGCAAAATAAAGATGCTGTAGCAGCAGATACTGCAAGCGTAAAAGCTATTGTTAAGGGGATTAAGGCTATTGTTGATATGGTATTAAAAGATAAGGGGAATGCAGATGCTAATGCTACTAAAGATGCTGACAAGGCAAATATTGGCAAGTTATTTACTAAGACTAATGATGGTAATAGAGCTGATAATGCGGCAGCACAATTAGCTGCAGCTTCAATCGGAGCAATAACAGGTGCTGACATCTTGCAAGCTATAATTAAATCTAAAGAAAATCCTAATGCTGATGGTATTAATGGAATTGAAAACGCTAAAGATGCTGCTGAGATTGCTATAGCTCCAGCTGTTGATAATAAAAAAGCAATTAACCAGGAAGAAGCAAAGAAAGATGCAGTACTAGCAGCAGGAATAGCATTAAGAGCTATGGCTAAGAATGGTAAATTTGCTGTTAAAAATACTGAAGGTGATGCTGTAAAGACAATTAATAGTGCAGCAGCAAGTGCAGTAACTAAAGCATTAAATACTCTAAATATAGCAATCAGAAATACTGTTGATAGTGGTTTAAGAAAGATAAGTGAAGCATTGGCAGCAGTTAAACAAGGAAGCTCCATCTGCAGAATTTGTTAATACAGAAGGAACTACAGCTAATACACAGCAATAAAAAATTATAAATGAAAAAACAAAATTAAATTAAATAATAAAGTCATTAAAGGGAAGCACTCCTTTATAGGAGTTGTTTTCCTTTTTTTATCTGGCCTATTTGCTTAAAGGTCGGGAAAGGAAGGATTCACGTAATATATGAAAATAAATATTAAAAATATAAGAGTAAGAAGTATTTGTGCAACATTATTTATCTCTTTGTTTCTTTCTTGCAATAATGGAGTAATAGAAGAACTTGAGAAGAGAAATATTTTCTTATCTTCACTAGCTAATTTAGGTAATGATTTCTTAAATATTTTCACTTCTTTTGGTGATACAATTGGTAGTTCATTAGGGTTTAATGCTGAAACTAAAAAGTCTGGTGTTAGAGATTATTTTAAGAAAGTACATGATACTGTAAAGAGTACTAAAGATAAGCTTGAGAAACTTGTTGCTGATATGAAAACCAAAGATAATCCTAATGCTACTGAAACAGAGGCTGCTGTCACAGCTTTAAATGAAAAACTTACTAAGATAATAGAGGGGGCTAAAACTGTTAGTGATGCTATTGGTGATATTGCTAAACAATTAATTGCTAATGTTGCTGATCAAAGATCTCCTGCAGGCGTTAAAGGGGATAATATTGATAGTATAGTAACAGGAATTAAAAGTATTGTAGAGGTGGTACTTAAAGATAACGGAAGTGCTCAGGCTGGTGATACTAATGGTCCTGTTAAAGATGGTGATGGTCAAGCTGGTACGGCAAGAGGTTCTAGTATTGGGACGGATGGTGATGCGAGACATTTATTTGCTAATAATCAGGCAGGTGCTGCTGTTACTAATACTGCAAAAGCCGCAAAAGATGCAGCTAAGGTCGTTGGAGCAGTAACTGGTGCTGATATCCTAAAAGCTATGATTCAGGATAGTGGTAATGCTTCTAAATTAGCTTCTAATAATGATTCTGATCATACTAATATTGTTACTACTATTACTAATACTGGAGATGCAGAAATAGCGGGAGGAATAGCATTGAGAGCAATGGCTAAGAATGGTACATTTGCTAGTGTTGCAAGTATTCCTGTTGGTACAAAGAAAGCAATAGAGGATGCAGCAGTAAGTGCAATAACTAAAACATTAAATATTTTAACTATAGCAATAAGAAAAACAGTTGATAAGGGATTTAAAACTGTTAAAGATGCTATGAAACTTGGCGATCATGATTCTTCTTTAACTGCTGATAAGGGGGGTGCTTCATAGATTAAAAGTAAATAATCGAAGATTTAATAAGAAATATATAACTAAATAATAAAGTAATTTAAGGAAAACACTTCTTTTATAGAAGGTTGTTTTCCTTTTTTTATATATAGCTTTTCTTTATGTAAAGGGTGAACGTAATATATGACTAAAAATATTAAGGTAAAAGAATTTATGCAACGTTATTTATTTTTCTATTCCTTTCTTGTAATAATGGAGTAATAGAAGAACTTGAAAAGAAAAAGTCTTTTGCTGATTATCTTATCAATATAGGTCATAACTTTCAAGAAATATTCGGTTCCTTTGGGAATGATATTGGCGATGCTTTGGGATTTAGTGTTGTTAAACCTGAAGATAATAGAAGTAAAGTAAAAGAACACTTTGAAAAGATAAAAAAAGGATTAGAAGATACTAATAACAAATTAAAAGAGTTATCAGGTAAAATTTCTGGAGCAAAAAATGCTGATGAGAGTACAATTAAAATTATTAATGGTGCAATTAAAGGGGCAAGTGATGTTTTTGAGCAACTAATTGCTGCCCTAACTAAACTTGCTAGTGCTTCTGGTAGTACTGCTATTGGTGATGCCAACACTGGTTCTGCTGCTGTTGGTGCTGATAAGGGTAGTGTTGATACAGTAATTGAAAGTGTAAAAATGATTGTTAGCGTAGCGGATAAGTCTGGAGTAAGGGTTGATAAGGGAACTTCTGGTGGGGCAGTAAATGCTACTGCTCAGACTGATGCTACTGCTATACTTAGTGGTACTGCTAATGCCCAGGCTGGTCCTAAACTAGCATCTCAAGTTGTTCAAGCAGATCCATGGGCAATGGTATATAAAATTAAAGATTCTATCACTAATTCTGCTCAGCTTACTGGTAATGATAAAGATGCTGGAGCATTAGCGACTGGTGCGGCTACTGCTAACAATAATGGTGCAGGTGCTAAAACTAATGCAGATCTAGCAGCTGCTGTTGCACTAAAGGCCATGACTAAGGGTGGTAAGTTTAGTGTTAATGCTGGTTCTGGTGAAGCTGAAGCAGTTAAAGGAGCAGCTGCTAATGCTGTAAATAAGGTACTAGGAGTAGTTGATTGGATAATTAGGAAAACAGTAGTAAGCAATTTAGATAAGATAGGAAAATCACTTAAAGGAATCAAATATTCTGAGACTACTGGTGAAGCTATAGAGAGTAGTACTGCTAATAATTAAGTAATGAATCTTCAAACTAAATAATAAAGTTATTAAAGGGAAACGTATCTCTTATATAAGGGTAGTTTTCCTTTAATTTATATTTAGCCTCTTTAGTTTGCGGGAAGGGAAAAAATGATGCACGTAATATATGAAAATAAATATTAAAAATATTAGATTAAAAAGTATTTGTGCAACGTTACTTATCTCTATATTCCTTTCTTGTAATAATGGAATCGAAGAACTTGAGAAGCGAAATCAATTCTTATCCTCACTTGCTAAGTTAGGTAATGACTTCTTATCTGTTTTTACTTCTTTTGGGGATTCACTTGGTGGTGTTTTAGCTTTTGATAAGACTACTCCAAAATCTAAGGTTGGTGAGTACTTTAAGAATATTCATGATACTGTAAAAGACACTAAAGGTAAGCTTGAAAAACTTGTAGCGGATATGAAGGATAAAGGCAATCCTAATGCTGAATCTGCAGAGGCAGCAGTAAAAAAATTAATTAGTGAAAAACTTGATGAGATGATTAAAGGAGCTGAGACTATTAGTGAGGCTTTAAAAGGTGTTGATGCTGGTGAACTAATTGGTAATGTTGCTGCTCAGACTCAAGGTGGTGTTGCTGGAGATATTGATAATTTACTTAATGGGATTAAAGGTATAGTGGAGGTAGTACTTAAAGAAGGAAATTCTGAAGCGGGGGATAATAATAAAGCTGAAGATCTTGCTGCAAGAAATAATAATGGTGCAATTAAATTATTTGCTTCTGATAATTCGGAGGTCGATGAATCTAATACAAAAAAATTAGCAGTAGATGCCTCTAAATCAGTAGGAGCCGTAACTGGTGCCGATATTTTGCAGGCCATGATTAAAGGTAATGGTGCTGCTGTCAAGTTAGCTAAAAATAATGCCAACAACGCATCTAATGTTGATGGTGTTTCTGCTCCTAAAGATGCAGAAGTTGCAGGAGCTATAGCATTAAGAGCTATGGCTAAGAGTGGTAAATTTGCCAATGCTAATAATACTGATACTGGAGGGGTTATTGCTGCTACAATTAAAGGAGCAGCAATAAGTGCAGTTACTAAAGCATTAGACACACTCACTATTGCAATAAGGAAAACAATTGATACAGGACTTAAAACTGTTAAAGAGGCAATGAAAATTAATCCTGAAGCTACTCCTGTAACTACAGAATCTATTACTGTTACTAAATAAACAATAAGAAATAAATAAATAAAATAATAGAGTCATTAAAGGGAAACACTTCTTATATAAGAAATGTTTCCCTTTTTTTATGTCTAGTCTCTTTAGTTAAAGGATGGAAAGAAAGGGTGCACGTAATATATGAGAATAAATATTAAAGTAAGAAGTATTTGTACAACATTATTTATCTCTTTATTCCTTGCTTGTAATAGTGGAGTAATAGAAGAACTTGAGAAGAAAAATGCTTTCTTATCCTCAATTGCTAATTTAGGTAATGGTTTCTTAGATGTTTTTATTTTTTTATTTTTTTCATATAGCTTGTTGGCGCTTAAGTCGTTGAAATTTTGTACTAAAAAAAGCTATGTAGGAAATTGCTATATTGCTAAGGCTTTGTAATTAGATATAGATGCTTTTATAAGATTAACTTTAATTAGTAAGATAATAACTAGGTATAGTTTTGAGAATTTATTTAATATTGAGATAAGAGGTATATATTTGATATTAGTTATTTTATTTAGATATTAAGATTTTATATTTAAGTAATATAGATAATCTAGGAGAGGAGATATATGAAGAAGAGTATTTTAGCAATATGTATGTTAACATTGATGTGTTTATTTTCATGTGATATAAATTTTCTTGATGAATTGTTAGATAAAGCAAGAGAAAAATCTTTAGAAGAAAAGAACGGGGTAGAAGATTTAAGTTGTATAAAAGGAAATCAAGAGGTTAGAGAAGAGAAAATAGGTATTGTGAAGGCTGGAGAAGATGTTGAGCTATCTCAAACTAATATATTAACTAAAGATCAAGAATTTGATCTTACTAGTAGAGATGCTGAAGCTAATAGTATTAAAAGCAAACTTAATGCTAAGTTATTGGTGATGGATAATATACATGATGAGTTAAATAGATTATTGTTGGAACTTAAAGATATGGAAACTGTTATTATGAAGGCCGAACTTGATTTGAATAAGGCAAGAGGAAGTTCTTCTGTAAATGGGGATGTGAAGCAAAAAACATTACCTCTTTTACATAAAGTAATTGATAATGTTAAAGATAGTGAAAGTGTTGCAATGTCATTGTGTAGTGATTCGGTTAATGGTTTAGAGCATGCAATAGGTAGTGCTAAGCATGCAAAAAATCTTGTTGAATCTTCTTTATTTGAATCAGCACAGGCAAGATTAAGTGGTTATTATTATGTGTATCGTATGGTCGATAATATTTTAAAGGCAAAAATTAGTTTGCGTGATGCAGAAAATATGTTTAATGAAGTAAAGTCAAAGATGGGTGATCTCGGAAATGAGATGGAACGAGTAAAGAGAGATTTTGCTGCTTTAAAGAGTGTACATCAAGTTGTACAGCAAGTATTAGTAGTGAATAAAAGGTAGTATATATAATCTTATGTAAGATTAGTATGTAATTAATAATTTAATTATTTTTTAGAGTGAGATAGGGTCTAATGTTATTAGGTCCTATCTTTTTATATGTTTATCTTTAGAAATTAGTTATATCATATAGTAAATAGAATAAATGATATAACTAAATTTCTAAAGGTATTTTTTAAGCTGTGAGGATCTTTATTATATAGTTATGGGTTTTCAATTAAATGAATTTATAGGACAAACGGAGTGATATGTTATCAATTTGAATGAGCATAACTACACTAGGGTAACAACTTTTGCTAATGTTATCGAACTACACTCGTTGCTGCGTATAAACATGCTACTAATTAAAATATTAGATAGGCTACATAAAAATTAATAAATAATAGGTTAAGAACTACAATGTTAACTTCTTGCTAGAAAGTTTTAGCAGAATTATTAATCAATAATGATAAGATTTTATCTTTTTTTAAAAGATGTTGAGAAGGGATATGTCTAATTAAGAGTAAAGATGAAGGAAAAATAAATAATTTTGATATAAGTAATTTGTATTTTAGACTAAATGGTATATATTTTAAAGTAATAATGATTCTTAATTTAAAAAGGAGAATATTTATGAGAAGAAGAAAATTATTTATATTTATATTATTAATTGTAGGTTTAGTGTCATGTGATCTAAATTCTAAATTATTGGGTAAAGGAGTGGGCAAAGGTGCTGTAGGAGAGGTTGAAAATATTGTTCAAGGAGATGAAGGAAGAGAAGATATTATTAGTAATGGTAATTTTGCAGCAGAGGTTGTAAGTAGTGGGGTTATAGATAGTGTTCAAAGTGGAGGATCAATAAAACCAAAAGAAGAGGATGTTAATAAAGTTCTTGTTGAAGAGGTGGTCAAAGTAGATTCTGTAATCAAAGGTGAGAAAGAGGAATTAATATCTGCCATTAAAAAAGATGTTAATAATGTTAGGGGCCTAGTAAGTGCAGATAAGGCAGAAGTTGAGGATGAAAGTCAGTATGGTATGAATGATGAAGTGTTTAAAGAAGTAATAAATGAATCTAATCAGAAGCCATTATATGATGATTCTAATAGGGAGTTAAGAAGATTATTTTATTCATCTTTGTTCTATAATAAAGAAAAAATAAAAGATTTTGTAGAAATTCTAAAGAAAATAGAATCGGATGTTAAAAATAAGGGAACATGGATTATAGATATAATGAATGCTGTAATAGAACCTCTTCAATTTAGCTTTGAGAGAGTAATTAATAAGTTAGAAGAGAATAAAGACAAACTAGATAAATTAAGTCTTGATGATTTAAGAGAGGTTAAATCAAAACTTGAAGAGATTCAATTACAAAGATTAACTTGGAGAAAAAGTGTAGATGCTATTATAACAGATTATAAAGGGAAGAAAGATGGTATTGATTCTGATAGTGAAAAATTGATAAGTCATATTAGTGAAGGATATAAAAATCTTATTACAGTTAAGATACCAGGAATGAAAGGAGTGTCTGATAAAATTTTATCTTTAATAGATAAAATTAGGTAATTTAAAATTGTATTAAAATATAGGAATATAGGTTATATTATATGACCTATATTCCTATTTGTTATTTAAAGTAAATAGTTTTTTTTATAAAAAATAGAGTTTAATATAATCTTCAACACAAATGATATTTTTAGTATTGATTTTGAACAGCTTAAGACTACACCTCCTTATTATTTTTTTGTAAAAAGAAATGTAGAGAATAAAGATATTTATAATAAGGGGATTTCACTTGAAGATATTTTTATCACTTATAACAGCGGATTAAAACTTGTAAGAGAAAATGTGACACTTGATTTTACTAAAGATGCGCTTTTAGCTAAACTGCATGACTTTGCTTATCTTGATGAACAAACTGCTAGAGATAAGTATAAGCTAACTCAAGATTCTAGAAATTGGAAGTTACCAATTGTTCAACAATTTTTAAAATCTGTAAATATCAATGCAAAGTATGTTAAAAGCATAGTTTATAAGCCGTTTGATGTTAGATATACTTACTATACTGATAGAAAAAAAGGTATTGTAGAAAGGTCGGGTTATTCAATTAATAAACATATGTTAAGCATTGATGATAATGTAGCATTGTTATCAACAAGATGTCTAGCAACAGAAGTATTTAAACATAATTTTGTTATTTCAGGTGGTTTTACTGCAACGGGACGATGTTTGAAGGAGAATCAAGTAAGTGGAGAGACTTGTTATATATTCCCATTATTTATTATAGAGGAACAAAAGTCTTTATTAGAAAGTTCAATGAAATCAAATTTTAAAGAAACTTTTATAAGTTTTATTAATGAAAAGTACCATAAACAATTTCAACCACAAGAGATATTGGGATATATATTGTGCAATATTAAGTTCAAATATCTATGGAACAAAATTCAATGAGTTTTTAAGAATTGACTTTGCAAAAATCATTTTTGTAGATTCAGTGAACCTATTTGAAAAACTTAGTAAATTAGGAATGAATCTAATTAATGCACAATTATTTAGAAATTTAATTGATTTAGATAAGAGTGTTGGGGTTCATATATCAAAAGTCAATGAAAAATGTATTGTAGAAAAAGTTGAATACTTGAAAGACAAAAAAGAACTTATTTATAGTGATAATTGTAAATTTATAAATGTGCCTTTTAAGGTATATGAATTTAGTATTGGTACTTATAGAGTGCTTAAAAATTATCTTAGATTAAGAAAGGGAAGAGAATTAAGTAATGATGAAATTGAACACCTTGAAAATGTGATTAGGGTAATTAATTATACGTTTGATATTCAAGAACAGATTGATTTAATAATTTGTAATTTACAAGAATTTGGTAGTGAGAGCAACTTGTCAAGTTTGTCATTGGTAAGTTAGGTATTATGGTTTTGTGTATATTTTTTTACTTTATTTAACCAATTCTTTAAATAGAGTATAATAGTATAATAAGGAGAATTTTATGGGATTAGCCCAACCAATAGTTACTCAACAAATGGTAGTAGCAGAGCTAACTAAAGCAGGGATTGATAGAGATATTGCTATTGATTTATCTTATAGGTACTATAGGAATGAGTTAACGTATAAGGATATTGAGTATTTAGAAAATACGTTTAATCTTAAGCTAGAAAAAGTAGAGGCTAACTTAAAATCGGATATAAAGGACCTAGATAATAAGATAGAGAATGTAGAAAATAACCTTAATATAAAGATAGAGAATGTAAGGAGTGAATTAAAATCAGATATTAAGGACTTAGATAATAAAATAGACCTTAACAAAATGGAGTTAGATAATAAGATAGATAAGACAGCATCAGAACTTAAGAGTACGTTAAGAGTGCATAATTGGATGCTAGGAACAATTATTACTATATGTTTAGGAATTTTATTGACACTAATCTTTAAATAAGTCACTATTTAAAAGAAGTAAATGTAAATTAAGTATCTTTCCTTCTTTTTTTGAATCCATATTATAAATAACAATTTTATGTTAAATGCAGTAATTTTTTTGTTTAACTTGGAAATAAAAGCACTAATATACCATAATCAATACTTATATTAGTGCTTTTTAGATAATTTTATGTTTATTTAAATTCAATTATTTTTTAATTTTGGCAAATTCAGCATTTAATATGTTCATGATAGTTATATCAAGTGCAGTTAATGTTTTGTTAACAGCATTAGCAGTAGCATTTTGAATGTTTTTGGTGTATTTATTGCCACCATTATCATTTTGTTTGTAACCAGCAAATTTACCATTTTTACTCATAGCTTTTAATGCAATAGCAGCTGCAATGTCGGCTTTACTTTTGGCCCCAGCTCCATTAATTGTTTTTCCAGTAATTAATTGTCCGGCGTTGTTATTTTCATTATGAGCGTAACCATCGTTTTTAACATCTGTTGTAGCTTCTATTATTTTGTTTATTATTTCCCATTTGTTGACTTGATTTACTATATTAAACAGTGCGTAACCGTCTCCTTTGTTAGCTCCACCTTTAAGCTCTCTTCCACCACCACCATTTAGAGCATTAAGTGCAGCGGCGTTGTTTTGTAAAGTGATGGGATTGTTATCAATACTTTGTTGTTCAATGTCTATGTTAGAGTTTTTTGCAAGTTCAATTATATTTTTTATTTCATTGATTATAGTGTTGACATTGTTTTTATTAGAAATAATAGCAGCTTTAGTCCCTATGTTATTAGTTGCTCCAATTTCAATATTGTTATTAGCAGTGGCATTAGCTAAGTTGTTTAGGATGGTCATTATTTTATTGATTGTTTCATCAAAATTTTTGATTGAGCTTTCATTTTCGTTAATTTTATCTTTTAATTCGTCTTTAACTGTTTGTAATATACTTTTTACTTTTTTAAAGTGATTTTCTATTTGATTTCTTTCTTGATTAGCCTTAATCTCAACATTTGTTCCTAGAATTCTAAGTAGATTGATTGCAGGAAACCAGCTTGTGTTTGTGTTTTGGACGTTTTTTTGTTGTATTTCGTTTTTTATGTCTTGATTTGTAGCTATTGTTGTTGGATTTTCTAGTGAAATGCCATTTTGATTAGAGATAGCGTCAGCAATGAGTTCACAACTAGTGAACATAGACATCATAGCAATAACACTCAAAGGTTTTTTAAGATTTTTCATTATAAATTTCCTCTCCTTAAATTATATGTATTGAAATGTAGAGCATAATTCTTTCAAACACAGCTATTTTAGTATGAGTTATGATAAAAAAAGTGTGACTTATCAAGGTTTGTCATTGGTAAGTTAGGTATTTATTTAAAGAGACCTAAAGTAAAAATATTATGATATCATAGTGAAATTTTATATTAATTTAATGGATTTATTTGAAATTTAAAAAAGAGGTGTATAATTACCAGTAATTCTTGTATTTCAATATAGATACTTAATAATGAAATAATTTTTTTTGATGTTCTAGTTGAGGGGATCATGAATAAAAATGTTTTGGCAGTATGTGTTTTGACACTATTATGTTTTCTATCATGTCATATGGCTTTACTTGATAGATTGATTGGAGTAGTAAGTGAAAGATTTTCAGAAGAAGAATATTATTTAGGTTTATTAAAAGAAAGTAAAGAGGGCGAAGAAGATCAATCGGATGTTATTATAAAGGCTGGAAAAAAGTTTAAAGTGCTAGGTGTTGTAGGTATTCCCAAAAAAGGTGTGACACAGCAGTTGCAGCCCGTATCTCAAGTCGGTGCGGCATTAAATCAAGATCAAAACAAGAATCTTATTATCAATCCTATTCAATCAAATTCTATTAGCTCCTATATTTCAAGTCCAGGGTCTGGTTTGGAAGGTGAAAAAAAAGCTTATGAAGATGGTATTTCTACAACAACGGTTAATCAGCAATCTTTAGAGCAGCAACCTGTGGAGAAGCAGGCTGAAGATAGTAAAACAATGGTAAAGCAACAAGGGAATGAAGGGGAGCAAAGGCCTGAAGTTGTTATAGAGACACCACAGTCTGATCAACCTCAACGAGCTGCTGAATCTCAAACTGTTGAATTGATGCAAGGGGAACAAAACGAGCAGTCTTCTGTTCAAGATACAGAATCAGAAAGAATTAAGGATGAAATAAAATCTAATTTAGGACAGATTAATACATTGAGTAGTGGTTTGAAAAAAATATTGTCAGAACTTGAGGGGTATGAATCTTTTGTTTCTAAAGAAAAGTCTAATGCGGAAAATTTGGATCAGGAAGTGAAGAAAGTTTTAGATAAAATTGTGGTTCAGATAGTTAAAAAGGATGGGATAGTGGATTTGAATCAATTTATGGAGAAATCAAGTAAGAATATTATTAAGAATATAAATATTGCAAAGGCTTTATATCAGGAGCTAGTTGATATATTAGAAAAAGTAAAAGTTGAGGCTGAGAGTGCAAAGAATTCCATTGATTCTTCTGATATGTTAAAGGTAAAAGATAGATTGAACGGTGCGATTGAAGAAATAATATCTGGCAACAAAGGTTTAAGTGCAAAGTCTGCTCGTTCCAAGGTGTCTAAAGAATATAAGCTGTTCCAAGAGTTAAGTATGAATGTAGAAATGATTCGTGATGTTATTAGTGCAGGTTCATATGATAAGATACCTGCTAAATGGAGGAGATATTCTCAGGAATTCATTAATAAAACTACTGAAGAGCTGTATACTAAGATAAATAAAGATGCTGAGTTAGGCGTGAAGAACGTTTTATATAAAATTTTGACTATTTTCTAAGCAATTGAAAGTATTTATAATTCAAGGTACTTTATTATTGCTGATATCACTGATGTTAACAACTAGATAAATACTTTTAATCTTAAGCGAGAAAAGTTAGAGTCAAATCTGAAATCAGGTATTAATATGGGATGTAAAATTAGAAAAATAAAATAAGTAGCTTTTAAGATTTATTTTATTTGTGCCAGTGGTACCCCTTCTACTTAAATATTAACGTTAATAACATTCCTAGACATGTAGTAATAAATAGTAATAATTGTCCCAAACATCCAATTATGTAATCTTAATGTACTTTTTTAAACTCCATCTTATTAATTTTTATGTTCTTTATTACTTTATCTATCTTATTATCAAGTTCCTTAAAATGTTATCTAGAGATTTAGGAAA
>NZ_CP075090.1 GCF_023035295.1 Borrelia coriaceae | reverse complement strand
TATATAATTTGTTATTAGTACATAAGTATTTGGCTAATAATAATGAACAAAGTTTCCTCAAATAAAAAACATAGCTACCTCAATTCTATACATAGTTGCCATGAAAATGCACAAAGTTGTCTCTTAAGATTTTTTATTTTTATGAGTTGCACCTAAAATGAGCAAAGTTGCCACAAAACTATACAATAGTTGTCCCGAAAATATACCAAAGTTGACATTTTTTTATATTCAAATCCACTACGGACTAATTCACAATAAAGCCCAACAAAATTACGTCTTAATATCAAATAGTACAAAACCCAATAACAAAAATCTTACTATCTCTAACTTTACAACAGATAACATTCTTTATAACGTACAGGCAAATCAAATAATAATTTAAAACTCTCATAATATTTTTTATATCGATTTTTAAGTTATTAATAATAAGCAAAAAAATTTTCTAAAGCATAAATTTTGAAAAATGCTTTAGAAAAAATATTTATATTTCACATAATTTTATTACTTACTTTCAAGATCCATGACAGTATACATATTGATATTTTTTTGAACTAAAATTCATGCAAAAATGTACTAACTAAAAGTATACAATCGAATACAAATATATACTAAGTGATAGTTAAAATTTAAACCAAATAAAATATCTGTATTTATTTAAATCAATTAAAAATATTTTTTACCTCTATTCACTTGCATTGTTACTATAAATAGACTATCCTTCTACTAAGGTTAAAGAATGTTAAAATTAATACTGCTCATCACTATTACAACTAACACATTCTCTATATGTGAAAATATAAAAAAAGAAAACACAAAATATTATGATTATGATAAATACCGCTACTTAAAAAGAAAACTAGTTCGTGTAAAAAACTGGAAAACTAATTTTAATAACTTGACAAATTTAGGAGTATACTTCACACACCAAATCGAAAAGATTAAATCTGTACTTAGCCTTTCTGATAAAGAATTATCTCTAGAATGTAAATACAAGCCAAACAGTAACACATGTACCCCACTATCAAACAATGTAGCATTTCGATACCACGACATAATTAAACATTACCACACATTTATTAATACTCTCAAACATAAAAATCTTGACCAAGCTGCTTATATCATATATGAAATAACTGAATTGGGAGCGATATTAAGTCATACAAGCGAAACTATAGTCATGTTCAATTACCCTAGGATACAAGAATTCTTAAAACGTTATAACAAATATAAGCCCATTTTCATAAAACTTAAAGATATTTATTCAAAGGCAAAACATGATTACAACTTAACTCTCAATATACTCAAGCAAAATTATACAGACAATAATTTCTGCAAATTTATGCTTAAATTCGTAGAAACTCATAAGATCGCTACTCATGTTTATTTCAACATGGATAACCTTCGCTTTAAATGCATAGACAGTGGATCATCAATACCAGAAACCATCAATCCATATTGCACCAAATTAACATCCACAATATTATAAACATAAAAATTAAATATACATATAATACTTATCAAGTATGTAGAATAATTCTCAAATAATAAAATATAATAATTTATATTAAATTTAAAAATTAAATAAGGAGAATATTATGAATATATTTATCAAATTATTAGTACTTTGTAGTACATTATTCTTGTATTGTTGCAATTCGGATAAAATTAATGGTACCTCTGATAAGACTATAACAACACCACATGGATTACTTAAGAAAGGAGGAGCAGATAACCTACAGCCTAAACCTCCTGAACAAGACGAAAAAAGACCTGATACTTTAACTGCTGATGAAAAGCAAAAATTTGACGTTCTTATAAATGCATTTAATAAAGTGATAGAGTTAAAGCAATTACCAGATAATGCATTACAAAAAAGTCAAAACTTTTTAAATTGGATACGATCAACAGACATACAAAAACAAAAAGAATTAGCTAATGCTTTTACTCTAGTCTATGATTTCTTAGAAGACAAAAAACCCACACAATTAAAGAATTTGACAATCAACCAACTTATAAGTAATATCTTAACTTGCGCAGCTACAAATCAATGTAATTGATACATATACAAATATTCAAGATCAAGATATACTAATGTTTTTTACAGATGTTCTACACGACATAACTCTCACAGGCAGCGTAAATGAAAAGACATTTCAAGATCTCAAAACAGAATTACTTAACCCATATGGTCATGTAGACCTTTTATTAGGAGAAGAGAGGTACGAAAGATTCATAAGAATGCAACTAAAAAATAATAATAACCGAACACAAGCTCTTAATTTCTTAATAAATGCTTTGCCACAGTATTTTTTGCTACAGGACATGAAGGACATGTATATTAATATTAGACTGTTCATACTAAAGGAATTTTTTGTATTCAACGATAATGGAACGATAAAATCTATAGATGATGAAAAGCTAAAATCTATATTAGATCATATACATACTGAACTTAACAAGTGTAATGGCAATGAAACTGGTAAAAATAATTTTAGAAGTCGCATAAAAGACTATTTCTTAAAAGATCATAAAGACACAATACTAAATGTTGACGACATATTTAATAACTTTACAACTGAAGTATTAAGCGATTGTCAAAAATAAACAAAAGATAAATACACCTCTCATAATCAAAGCTTGCAAATAAAGCAAGAGCATTTAAGAGAGGTGAATTTAAAAGAAAATAATAGTTACAAAGGAATATAAATTAAATTGACTACAAAAATGGCAAAGAAAATAAAAAAGTTAACTTGGGGTTAACTCCCATTAAGAAATTAAAATATGTATATATAAATATCACCTCACAATGATGAGTTATTAAAAATAATAATAGAGTAAATATATAAAAGATTAATAATTACTTATCAATAAAAAAACAAACTATTAACTAAAAACACAAAAAAATACCTATTCGAGTGATAAGAAATACCTTAATAATATTTACATACAATAATAAACATCTAAATCTGACTTTAATACTAAGTATTTGATAACATTTTTATAGTTAAATTTACCTATTTTCAATTAAAAACCGATAGAAAAAAATATAAAAATCAAAGATAAGTTAAACTGATTACAGAATAATAAAATAAAAAGTTAACTTATAACTAAACGAAAATAAAAAACTAAATACAAAATATGTACTAATTTACATTTAAAAATCTCAATTTTGATAAATTATTCTAAATAATATAGAAATTTAAAACGAATAAAATATAATAATTTATTTAAATTAAAACATCTTTCTTACCACCCTAATATACTATTCACTTGCATTATTACTATAAATAGATTATCCTAATCTTAAGGTTAAGGTTAAAACAATGATAAAAATACTATTATTCCTAACTGCTATAATCAATATAGCTGCTATATATGAATATGAAGAGGAAGAAGAAAAACTAAAACAATATGATAAATACGCCTATGAAAAAAGAAAATTAACACGTGTCAAAGACTGGAAAACCAATTTTAAGAACTTAAAAAGTCTTAGTCCATTTTTCACAGATGAAATTGAAAATATTAAATCATATTCTGATAAAGAACTTAAACATGACTTTCAATTCGCTTTCTCTTTTGGACTCAACTCCTCAACATCAGATGACATCGTACCTAAAGAATACAAATCATTATTTGAAAAGTCTTACACATTCATAAACACTCTCAAACATAAAAATCCTAATCAAGCTGCTTATTTAATACATGAAATATACGAACTAGATGAAATGCTTACTTCCACAAAAAGAACTTTGGACATATTTAAGTATGTTACCTACAGACAAAAATCCATGAAACATAATAAATATGAACATATTTTCATAAAACTTAAAGATATCTATTCAAAGGCTACTCAAGAATATTTTGAAACTTTTAATATTCTTGACCACAATGATATAAACAATAATTTTTGCAAGTTCATGACTAAATTCACAGAAATTCACAATCTTGCTAGTCATGTATACTTTAACATGGAAAACCTATTCAAATGCACAGACACTAACACAAGAACAAACAACAAAACATATTGCAACAAATTAACACCCACAATATAATAAACATTATAATTATTCAACACAAAATATATACAAACGTTGCCATTTCCCCATAAATATAGTATCCTACCTTTATAAGGTTAAAGTAATGATCAAAATACTAGTATTCCTAACTATAATTATTAATTTATACGCTATATCTGAAGAAGAAAAAGAACAACGAAAAAAATTTGACAAATATGAATATGAAAAAAGAAAATTAGTTCGTGTCAAAAACTGGAAAGTTAATTTTAAGAATTTAAAAAATCTTGGGACATACTTTACAGACGAAATTGAAAATATTAAATCATACTCTGATAAAGAACTCAGACATGGCTTTCAATTCGCTTTCTCTATTAGTCTATGTGTTGGTCATGATAAGAATGATGATATCGTACCTAAAGAATACAAATCATTATTTGAAGAATCTTATAAATTTATACAAACTCTCAAACATAAAAATCCTGACCAAGCTGCTTATCTCATACATGAAATAAAAGAATTAGATGCAATGTTTACTTTCACAAAAGAAATGATAGATATGTTCAATTATGCTGAAACACAAGAATTCATCAAACGTTATAATAAATATAAACACATTTTCATCAAACTTAAAGATATTTATTCAAAAGCAAAACAAGAATATTTTAATGCTTTTAATATTCTTAAATACAATGACATAAACGATAATTTTTGCAAGTTCATGCTTAAATTTGTAGAAATCCACAAACTCGCTAGTCATGTATATTTTAATATGGAATATCTATTACACTGTGCTGGAAATCGCAAACCAGAAAGCATCAATCCATATTGCACCAAATTGACATGCACAACATAATAGACATACACAAAACCAAATACACAGATCTTCAAATCAAATATATCATTCATTAAAGCTTTGAGTATCCCAAAATCTATTAAAATAAATATAAAAAACAATCTTTCTTAACAACACATTCTACTGTACTAAACAATGTTACGACATTCAATATATAAATAACAGAAGCTCAAAAACAAAGCTTAAACCCTTAAAAAGGCAACTTAATGGAATATATTCCAATTTAATAATGACAAACTTGATAATACTTAAGTTCATTACGGTAATATCTTTTAAAGAGTTCATTTGCTACATGCTCTTGCATGCCCATACTTTATAAAAATAATTAATACTCATCAAGTATATAGATTGATTATAAGAGCATTATATATAATAAAGGTTATTATATGCAAAAATTAAAAAAGGAGAATATTATATGAATAAATATATAAAATTAATAATACTTTGGCATACATTACTTTTATACTGTTGCAATGAGAATCCTAATTCTATACTTAATGGTAATAAACCAACAAAAAAATACCATAATAATCAACATGGTTCACAACCAAAAGATAACATATTAACTAACGACGAAAAAATTAAATTTAATACTATAATTCATGCATTTAACAAAATTATAGAAAATGATCAGCAATTAACAACTCAACATAAAGAAAAATATAAAAATTTTGAAAATTGGTTATTAAAAGATATACAAAAACAAAAAGATCTGGCTGAGCACTTTCAATATGTATACCATATATTAGAACAAAAAAAACCAACACAAGCAAAAAACATATCTACTAAACAAATAATAATAAACACTATCAATTGTGTATCTTCAAATACATGTAATGGCAAAAATGACGTATACTCTTATGAACGATCTGATTCTCATACTACAGGAGAACTGATAAAAGAATCTTTTACAGACCTTTTATATAAAACTCTTGGCATATCTACTAACACCATAAATAATACAAATGAAAATATGTTTAAATATCTTAAATCAGAATTAATTTCCCCAGAAAACCATATCAGCAAAAATTTCTCAAGTGAGGCTGATTTCCTTAAACTAAGATTCAATGACAATCAAAGAAAAATACTAAAAAACTCAATAATAACAATTATATCTAGGCCAGATGGCACATTGTATACTCCTAAATATACTTCATTTATAAGACTAAGCGATTCAATAATAAAACCGGTACTGGATCATATACATAATGAACTTTCAAAATGTGATAAAAATCAAAAAAGCATTTATAATTTTAATAATGATTTAAAATCATACTTAAACACAAATGAAATCAATGAGGAGACAATAAGCAAATTACCAATCACAGTTATTATTAAATGTGACAATGATAGCTAAACAAATACTTATCATTAAATTAATATAAATTATACTTTGATATCATAATATTTTTACTTGAGCATACTTTAAATAAATATCTAACTTATTAATGTACACATGTGATTGTCACCAATATGTAAAAGATCAGAATCCTTTGCCCCCTATAACTACACGTATTAGGTTGTTTTTTTTCAATAAATTCATCTTACAACCCGTTTATAAATAAGAGCTTGGAAAATCAAGATAATAATGATAACGTTTATAAATCTCTATCTCATAATAGATCGCAAAAATTTGTCTATTAATTCCCAAGATAAAAAATGACAAGATACTAAATATATTAACATTAAGAATTCTTTTAATCATTATTCTCCATAATAAAAACTACCTTAATATTTTTAATACATACAAACCATAAACATTGGACTCATTTTATACTTTTCATGATTTTTTTAACTTTTACAACAGCTCTATAAATAGATATTTTTCTAAAGAAAAATATCTTAATATATCATCAACATTCAGTACCATTTGATTTTTTATCTTTTATCTCTTTACTAATTTTAATTAAAGACTTTATTGTACGTTTATCAGCTTCTAAATTAGATGAAATAAATTTAAATGTTTCACAAACCCTAACAAATGTTTTTTTATCTTCTTCTAAGTTAAAAATTATACTATAATTTATACGTATGGGACATATTTATATAATATGAAAAAAATAATTAAATTTCACGATAAATATAAAAGCTTAAATCATAATAAATTTATTTATGAAGATGAAGATGTATATGAACGATTAGATCGACAGTTTAGGGAATTTAGAGAAAGATATGGAATAGATAAAGATATTGATGATTGGATAAATCATATAGAAAAAGAAACAAAAATGAGAGAGAAAAAAAGTGAATTAAGATCTAAAAATCTGACCTATCTCTTTAGAAAAAGACTTTATTCTAATAAATAGCAAGTTATTGTTAATAGCTGAAAATTCAAAGAACAAACATTGGTCTAAATTTGTTAATCTTGTGTAATGATTATATAATAAGATATATAAATAACAACACAATGTAACAACAATTATTCATAAAATTTACAGTAAGCATTTTGTATAATGCAAAATACCATATACGCTAAAGAGTATCTACGATAGTAATAAATCATGATGACTTATATTTATTAAATAAAAGGCAATACCCAAGAGATCTTCATAAAATAAGAAGGAAAAAAGGAGGTACATAAAACAATGTTTATTCATTGTCATTTTATTAAGTTTTTAAATGCAATTTACCTAATAAAAAGCATATATTAATAGTCTTGATGACAATGAAAGACAAGCTCTTACTTTCTTTAAAGATTTGTTAAAAATAAAAAATATTCCGAAACTTTAGAAAAAGAAGATAAATGCACTTAAAAGGGCTCAAGAAAAACAACTGGGATCCCAATCTACAAAAAAAAACTTGAAAAAATACTTAACTACAAATATGATGATAATAAAATTAAAGAGTTATTTTATGAATTTGAAAATGATAAAATGAAAGAATTCCTACAAAAATTACATCTAATAATAAAACCCATTATATGGCAGAACGCTTAAAAGTTTTTCAAGTACAAATTTCAAAAACAGTAGCATAACCTTAGATCGAAAAAAGAACTCGTATTAGGAGACATCAAGGTCAACTATATACTAAATATTATTACTACACCAATGATATTCACAACTCAAAATATTTTTTTGAAAAAACAGTATATGAAATTTTAGAGAGTCATTTATCAATAATCAAAATATGTATATCAATAATTTAAACCATTAATAACCTCTTTTTCTTAGGAAAGAGGTTATCTTATTTATAGTGATGTGATTTTAATAAACAAACTAATTGCCAAGAAATGGACGAGAAATAAAGCATACTGACGCTCTGAACTATTGCGAATATAATAGCACCACAACATACATAATGGAAAAATCTTTTTATTAACAAATCTTCGACCTAAAACATCAAATCCTAAAACAAACAATCCGCCAGTAGTATCACCTTGAACAAATGAATCTATACCAAATCCCAACAAAAAATTCAATAAAAAAGGCACTAAAGTATCCTTTTTCTTCACTTGATAAAGCAACATATTATTTTCACAGTGCCTCCTCTAGTATCTACAGCACTCAAAGTCATTTCATCACCATCACTCCTAGCAAAACCAACAACAATAAAAACAAAAAAGAACATAAAAATTAACACTTGTTTCATCAATACCTCCAAAAAAATCGCTCTATTTTGTAGAGATACACTCAAAGAATATAGCTAGTACATATTCTAATGCTCTTCACAAAAACAATAATCAAATAAATAACAAATATGACAATGAAGAATCATCGGCATTTTAATGTTTGCTAAATTACATGATATCTATAATGAAATAGCTTTTTAATTTTAAAGAAGCTACCTTGTAAATAGTATTAATATAGAAAATCAAAAACGGTATTTTAATCTACTATATAACCAAGAATTATCCATTAACAAACAAATTAAATCTTATAATTGCGAATTAATCTGAGATGCCGAAAAAAGAGGTTTATTTACTTGTTCTTTTAAACTATTAAGAAAAATTTCTTTATAATCTTTAATGATTATATCATCAAACCATTCAATTTACTAAACTTTTAATAAAAGTTAACCTAAATCACTATAAAAACAATTCTAATCAAACGTTAGCTACTATTACTACACTAGTCGAAAACTCATTCCTTGAGCACACATCAAATAAAAACTTTACGTACTCTAAAATCTTATATTAAACTACACCTCAAAAAATTTGGAATTAACTATAAATATACTAATAGAATTAAATATCAGCTATTCTCTAATATTGTCTTACATTAAACTTTAGAAAGACATCTTTCCTATGTCATACTTCAAAACTCATTCTATCATCCCTTAAAATACTGTATAATATATTAAGGAGATTATTATGGGACTTCCTCAACCAGCTATTACTCAGCAAATGGTTATAGCCGAACTTACTAAAGCCGGCATTAACAAAGATATTGCTATTGATTTATCTTATAGGTACTATAGAAATGAGTTAACTTACAAAGACATTGAGTTTTTAAAAGAAAACTTTGACATAAAACTTGAAAAGGTTGAAACACTACTACAATCTGAAATTCAGAGGGTTGAAGCAAATTTACAGTCTGAAATTAAAGCTGTCAAAACTGAACTTGATAATAAAATTGACAACGTTGAGAATAACTTAAATAACAAAATTGATAACAAATTTAATGAGCTCGATAATAAAATTGATAACGTTAGCAATGAGATTGCTCTTGTTAGAAAAGACATGGAAATTAATAAAATGGAACTTAATAAAACTTTATCTGAATTTGACAATAAATTAAAACTTCACAAATGGATGTTCACAACCATTATTACCATCTCTATAGGAATATTATTAACACTGATATTTAAATAAGCAAATGCAAATTTACCAATTCATTTAAATCATAATAATATCAACTCTATGCAATTGTTATCTTACCCTTCTTAAATCCTTTACTTTGCTTCCCTTGTAACCTTTCAAAAGGTATTTCCCTCTTACCCTCTAACACATCAACAGGTTCAATGCCACCAACCTTACCCTTACTATCAACAGCCTCCCTTTCCAAACTACCAAGAAATAATTCCTTATAATCCTCAAAAATCATATCCAAAATATTATTCATCAAAACACCTTGGATTGTTTCACATTCATAATTATCACCAACTCTATTAATTATAATTCCATGACTAGAGCTATATTTCTTTGATACCCAATCCTTAAGATATGCATATACATACTCATAGTCAATATCTTCAGAACTAAGTATTGGAAAGTTAATTATTTTCTTATCACTCCTCTTGGATTGTACTTCACGGCTCATGTAAGTATTCCAAAATCTATGCCTTTTTATATAACCTTTTTACTAAATATTTCAAATTAAATCTCATTTACTCTCCTTTTCTTTTAAATTATCATTTTGGCCTATATCTTCAATCATTATTCCCAAATTTAGCATACTCAGCCCCTTAGTAGTTTTAAATCCACCAAACTCATCTCTAATTGCAAATTTAACCATAGAATCCTCATTTGAACTAGCATCTATCATCTTATCCATACCATTATTTGATATATCCAACCCAACACACCTTTCCTTACTCTTTTCCAAAGTAGCAAGCATGCTTTCCCTAGCTTTCTTTTTTAAATTCAATTCTTCTTCTCTTGCCTTCCTTAATCTTTCTTCTCTTTCTTTTGCTTCTTTTTCAAATAACACAGTTAAATATTTTTGAAGCCTATCAGCTTCGCGTTTTCTTTCCTCTTCTTTTTCTTTTTCTATCTCTTTTTCTTTTAATTCTTCTACATTTAACTGCTCTTTAGCCCTTTTCTCCTTAACAACAGATGCTTTTTTAATTCCTATTCGTAAATTATCTCCATAAGTCGCTTTAACCGCACAATTACTCTTGTACTTATTGGGATACCAATCCCTAAACCTTCCTTCCCAAATAAGATCATAATCGCTAATAACTCCATCACTACGCCTCATCATCATCCAAATCTTATACTTGTACCTATTACCAAACTGTTTTAAGAAATGTTCTAAAATATCTTCTATGTAATATTCACTTTGGTACTCATCTATTGCAGTCTCTAGATTGATTAGGGCATTGATGTACGTTGCAGCGTTATTACTGTATTCTTTTATTTGCTTTAGATAATTTTTACTGATTTTATGTTCACAAATTAACCTTGTCTCTACATCATTCCTTTTAAATCTATACTTTTCTTTTTTTAGTTTACTTGAATCAGTATTCTTAAGAAGCAATTCTTTAGAATTCTTATTATTGCTTATATTAGCTTTATTATTAAAAGCATGAGGGTTTTCACGATGCGACATTACACTTTTATTTGTGTCATCTATTTCAGATAGGATTCCAAATTTTTCAAGGTTTGTGTAATTGAAATTATCATCTTCTAATGAGTCATCAAAATTACCAATAATTTTTTTATCATTTAGATTTTCTTTTAGTAAATGTAAAAGGTATTTTGATATTATGTCTTTATGTAAATGTGCTAACTGCATGTTTTGTTTGTAAAAAGATATACTTCCTTTATTTTCACCAAATCTTATAATTTTAGATTTTAAGAGACCCATTTCATTTAAGAGTTTGATATCCCTTTCAATTGTTCGTTTACATACTGTCTTCTGTCCATCTTTTTCTAATAGTTTATTTACTATATTGTAGATATCACATGCTGAGTATTCTTCAACACCACACGATTGTCTGTAATTTGTGTTTTTAATATCTATTGTCCAGTAGATTTTACACAATCTCTTTTCTCGTGTTAACATTCTGTTTATTTGATATCTAACTTGTGATACACGAATAAATTTAGTATCAGCAGATGCTTTATCTTTATTTGATTCTACAAGTAAACTTAGTATAGATTTTATTTGGTCTTTGGTATTATTTGAATTGAAATTTTTTTGGTCTTTTGTTACACTATTCATACTGAGTTTTTATTGATTCCAAAGTTTAAATTTTCATATAATGAAGCTTTGGAAATTTGTATATTTTGTCATATATAAATAATTCACTCTTAACTAGTTTTAAAGTTAGAGTGATTTTTCTATTTATAATGACATTTCCTAGCATAAATAAGATTGATTTTAAAAATAAGAGATTGGTAAAATAAAGTACTTGATATAGATACATCATACCTTTACATTTCTCCTAATCCTTACATATTCTCTATCTTTCGCTTTTTTTTTAACTAAGCAACCATTCAAGCTGCACCTTCCAATGAAATTACACTTTAACTAGCAATTTCTACTCCTTATTTTTTTCACAGAACATATTCTAGATCAATATTTATGAATTTGCAATAAATTTGACGCATAAAAATTCAAATTAATTTGTTATTTACTTTTTTTTCTTGTATAATAGGCTTAATTTGTTTATTAATGTTGTGAATTTTTTAAAAAATTTTTTTATAGATTTATTCTATTTTGTTTGATGTATCTTTAATTGAATTAAGGGTGTTTTTTTGTAAATTGTTTTCACTTTGTATTTTTCAGCTTTTAGTTTTATTATTTTTTTTGATTTTATCTTTGCTATTTTCCAATTTTTTGTTTTTGTTATTTTTCTATTTATTCTTTGAACTTTCTTAAACGTTCTTCTCTTTCTTTTGCTTCCCTTTCAAATACTCTAGTCAAATAATTTTGAAGTTTTTCATCTTCAAGTCTTTGTTTTTCTTTCTTTTCTTTCTCTATTTTCTCTAATTCTTCATCATTTACCTTATCCTCATCTTTCTTTTCTTTTAATAACATGTTTGCTAATGCCAATACGTAAATTGTCTCCATAAATGTTTTTAATGACACAATTATTCTTGTACTTATTGGGATACCAATCCTTAAATCTTCCTTCCCAAATAAGATCATAATCACTAATAACTCCATCTGTTCTCCTCATCATCATCCAAATCTTGTATTTATATCTATTGTCAAACTGTTTTAAGAAATGTTCTAAGATATCTTCAATATAGTACTCACTTTGATATTCTAATATTGCAGTTTCTAGATTGATTAGGGCATTTATGTATGTTGAATCGTTGTTACTGTACTCTTTTATTTGGTTTACGTAATTTTTACTGATTTTATGTTCAAGGGTAAGTCTTGTTTCTATATCATTCCGTTTAAATTTATGCTTTCTTTTTTTTTGTTTGATTAGAATAGGTTTTATTAATAAGCATTTCGTTAGAATTAGAATTCTTATTTATATAGCTTATATTAGCTTTATTATTAAAAGCATGAGGGTTTTCACGATGCGACATTACACTTTTATTTGTGTCATCTATTTCAGATAGGATTCCAAATTTTTCAAGGTTTGTGTAATTGAAATTATCATCTTCTAATGAGTCATCAAAATTACCAATAATTTTTTTATCATTTAGATTTTCTTTTAGTAAATGTAAAAGGTATTTTGATATTATGTCTTTATGTAAATGTGCTAACTGCATGTTTTGTTTGTAAAAAGATATACTTCCTTTATTTTCACCAAATCTTATAATTTTAGATTTTAAGAGACCCATTTCATTTAAGAGTTTGATATCCCTTTCAATTGTTCGTTTACATACTGTCTTCTGTCCATCTTTTTCTAATAGTTTATTTACTATATTGTAGATATCACATGCTGAGTATTCTTCAACACCACACGATTGTCTGTAATTTGTGTTTTTAATATCTATTGTCTAGTAGATTTTAGTATTGATTGTGTTTGGTTTGGTATTATTTGAATTGAAATTTTTTTTGTTTTTTTGTTACAATTCTCATATCTTTTCATAAATTCTATTTGAATTTATTTGTTCCAAAGCTTTTATTTTCACTGTTTCTATAAAGCTTTGGAAACATATATATGTTATTATATATAAAGATTTATCCTTGGCTAGTTTTAAAGTCGGGATGATTTTTTTATTTATAATGACATTTCTTAGCATAAATAAGATTGATTTTAAAAATGATAGGGATTAAAAGAAAAGATTTAGTTTATATGTATTCTATTTTGTTTGGATAGTTATACTTGTTAATATAATCAATTTACAATCTTTTGTGTCATTACATAATATGTACCATAAATCAGTATATTTGAATTTACAACAAATTAATGCATAAAAATGCAAATTAATTTGTTGTTTTGTATCTACTATATTAGTAGGCTTTATTTGTTTGTTAATGTTTTTAACTTTTGTTTTTAGATTAAAAGTTTTTTATTGATTCATTCCATTTCATTTAATGTGTTTTTCATTGCATTAATAATGGTTTTTTGTAAATTATTTTCACTTTTTTCTTTTATATTTTTTATTTCATTTTTTAGTTTTGTTATTTTTTCATTTTTATCTTGGCTATTTTCTATTATTTCATTTTGTTGTTTTGCCATTGTTTTTGTTAATTTTTCTATTTCTTCTTCTTGTTCTTGTATTTCTTCTTCTATTTCTTTTTTGTATTTTTTCATTTCTTCTTTTTGTTGTTCAAATTTATTTTTCATTTCTTCTTCTTGTTCTTGTATTTCTTCTTCTATTTCTTTTTTGTATTTTTTCATTTCTTCTTCTTGTTCTTGTATTTCTTCTTCTATTTCTTTTTTGTATTTTTTCATTTCTTCTTCTTGTTCTTGTATTTCTTCTTCTATTTCTTTTTTGTATTTTTTCATTTCTTCTTTTTGTTCTTGTATTTCTTCTTCTATTTCTTCTTGTATTTCTTTTTGTTTTTTTTGTATTGTTTTTGTTAGTTTTTCCATTCCTTCTTCTTGTTCTTCCCATAGTTCTTGTTGTTGTTTTATCATTGTTTTTGTTAGTTTTTCCATTCCTTCTTCTTGTTCTTCCCATAGTTCTTGTTGTTGTTTTATCATTGTTTTTGTTAGTTTTTCTATTTTTTCTTCTTGTTCTTCTTTGTATTTTTGCATTTCTTCTTTGTATTTTTGCATTTCTTCTTTTTGTTCGTGTACGATCTCTGAAAGATGTATCATTGTTTGAATAAGTGCTTTTATTTTAGTATTGTTAGTTTTGATTTTATTTAGCTCATCTATTAATTTGTTTTTCTGTTCGTTATCATGTGTAGCTAATTTATGTTTGATTATTTGCATTTTTTCATTAATGATGTTTATAGTTTCTATTTTTGCTTTTTGATTTTTTATATCTACAGTTAGATGTTCAATTATTGCTTCGGGAACATAATTAGCATTATTATATTTGACATTAGCACCTAGTATATTTACTCTTTTCCAAAAAGTCGTTCTTTTTGTTATTTTAAAATTGAATTTTGTTTCTAGTATTTGTGTTACTTCACCAAATCTAAATAATATTATTTCACCTATTCTTTTCATGTTAATGTCCCTTTAATAATAATAATAATAATAATATTAATATTATTATATTGTAAATTAATTTAATAATTCGTATTAGTAACAATAAATGTTATTTATAATTTCTTTTTTTGTAAAAATTTAAATTAATAAGTTATATTTATAAATAATTAGCCTATAAAATTAAGTTGTTTCATTTAAGATGATCATATTTATGAGATTAAGATTTTTCTTTTTCAAAGAATTTATCAAATTTCATTGTCTCTTTTTAGAGATTTTAATGATGAGTTGTTAAAAGCATGTTTTGTTTTTTTATTATCTTAATAAAGAAGATTATTTAAGTGTTTATTGGTATTGAAAGATACAAAAAAGCGAAGGCAATGGTAATGATAAGCATATATATTTGATATATAATTTTTCTAATTATATGTGTTTAGGAGAGCTTTAAATGAAGATAATTTATTTAATTTTGTTTACTTTATTGTTCATTTGTAGTTGTGATCTTTTTAATAAGATTAAAGGGAATAATAAAGTAAATTTGGAGATTCAATCAGATGTACAAAATACACCCGAGACATCACTAAGAAAAAATTTAAGTGAATCACAAAATAAAGGATTGGATTTCTTAAAAAAAGTTTTAAAAGGGAATGATTATAAGCTTAACGACATTTTAAATGTAAGTGGAGACAAATTAGGTAAATTAAAAGAAGTATTAGATAATATACAAAGATCGCTTGCAAATTGTCGTGATAGTAGGTCTTCTAGCTATAGTACTGATGATGGTCATGATCCTAATACGCAAAGAGAAGGTTTTAAAAGTTTAGTATTGAGCTATGTTGAAGAGCAATTGGGAAGTCAAGGAAGTGATTCAGAGTATGGATCTCCTCCTAATCCTTTGAATGGTGATGTGTGTGTTGATCAATATTAATCAAAGTTACAATATCTATAAATAGATAAGGATTGAAGATAGTAAATCCGAGTTAATTTAAATGTTAAAAACAGTTCTAAATAGTTTTTATTAGACAATTAAGTTTTATTTTATTATGTGATTTTTTCTACTATTATGTTGCTATATTAGCATATGTAATATTACACATATTAAGGTAAATATTGTTTTTATTATTTTATCCCCATAATTAAGGTTATCAACTTATGTTGATAACCTTAATTTCTTTGATTAGAGAGGATCTAATCGTAATAACTATCAATCATTAATTGATATAATGATTGAATATTAAAAGACTTAGATTGGTAACTAAAATTACCAATCTAAGTCTTTTAAATAAGATTTTTTTGTCTAGATTTACATTATAACGCAATAATATGAAATTATTGTAATTTATTGGTTATATTGTGATATTGTAATTTAACAGTTGTATCATAATGCTTTGTCTAGATTCATATTATAACGCAGTAATATGAAATTATTGTAATTTATTGGTTATATTGTGATATTGTAATTTAACAGTTGTGTTATAATGCTTTGTTTAGGTTCACATTATAACGCAGTAATATGAAATTATTGTAATTTATTGGTTATATTGTGATATTGTAATTTAACAGTTGTGTTATAATGCTTTGTTTAGGTTCACATTATAACGCAATAATATGAAATTATTGTAATTTATTAATTGTATTGTGATATTGTAATTTAACAGTTGTGTTATAATATTTTGTCTAGATTCATGTTATAACGCAGTAATATGAAATTATTGTAATTTATTGGTTATATTGTGATACTATAATTTAGTAGTTGTATCGTAAACAATTTAGTTTAACGTAAAAGTGAAAAAAGAGTATGTAAAATTTTTAGTTTTATAGTGTTATGAATTACCCTATTATAGGGTTAAAAAAGGGCTTGTATATGTTAAATGATGCTAATTCAATAAAAAACCATAGTGTTAAATTGAGTATTGTAGAGTCTTTGAGACTTAATTTTGAGTTTTTGATTCGTAATATTTGGTTAATATTGTTTGCTTTGTTTTTATTTTTATTCAATGTATTGCATTCTCATAGAGGGATTATAAACTATAATATTGGTAATAATTCTAAATTGTGTTTTACATTGCCTTTAACAATAGTCGTTATAATAGTACCATCTTCAATATTATTGTATTTTTTACATTTGTTAAGGAGACGTGTTACAGAGGTTGTTGTTAAGGCTTCAGTGTTTGCATTTTTAGAGAAAATGGCAATATTTGTATTATTATTGATAGGCCTTATAACCCAATCTGTAAGTTCATGGATGAGTTTTGAGAGTTTTTTTAGCTTGATGTTTGAAGATTCTATTTTAAGTATAAAGACAAGTCAAAGAGAACAAGATGAAGGTATTCGTAAGATATTATCTGATAGAGAGAAGATAATTAAAGATGAAATAGCTAATATTGATATTAAGATTAAAAAGAATAATGATCGTATAGAATTTGCTAGGGATAAGCATTTAAGCTTAGATTATAGATATAGAACCATGAAGAAAGATTACATGAATGAAATTGAGACTGCGGAGAAAGTAAATGATGCTTTATTTAATCAAAGGAATGAATATTTGGATTCTTTGGAGAATTTGCGTTTTAGATTTGGTCAATTGATTCAAACAACAGCTGTAAATAATAATAAATTAAAAGCGGCTAATGTATTAAATGGAACATCTATTGTTATTTCTAAGAATGATTATCTTAATATAATTTTTGTTTGTTTATTACTATTATTGTCTGTTTGTCTAGATATATTTTTAGCAATGATATTTTGCATAATACAAAATGCTTATCATAAATTTTATGAACAAGAGTTTTTATACTTAGTTCAATTACCTATAGTAAATGTGGTTGGTAAGAAAGAAGATATTCAAAATACTGAAATTTCTATTTCGAAAGAAGATGAGAAGCCATTTAAAGGAGTTGATAAATCACTTGAATTTATCTCATCTAATTTAGAAGACGATAAACGTACTATAAAGTCTTTAAGGAAAATTAATAAAGAGACAAAAGTTCCCGATTATAGAATAAGGCAATATCTATCAGATTTAATGGATAGAGGTTTGGTTATAAAAGATAAAAGAAGACTGTTACTAAATATTGATCAGAATTGATCAGACATTAGGATCTTAGTGAAATATCTGTTAATAGGTTGTTTAGTCAAAATTTAAAAAATCTTTAAAAGATATGAAATAATCACTTATTTATAATAATAATTACATATATATATAAATGTACCTTTTAAGGTATATAAATCTATTTATAGATTACTTAAGAAGTAGTGTTATATTCAGAATTGTTCAAAAAATTGAATATTGTTGAAATTCAACACATTGGAAATGCTATTAGGGTAATTGATTAATATGTTTGATATTCAAGAACAAATTGAATAGATTAGTTTGTAATTCAAAGGAGTTTAGTTTTTTTAGGTTGTCAAATATGTTATTAGTAAGCTAAATATAGTTTAATTATTAATTATATAATTAATAATTTTTATTTAATATCTTTTATTTTTGTTTTTATTATTTTTTTGAAATCTATATTTTTTTGATACATATATGTATGTATTATTCATTATAAAAAAATATGTATATATTTAATATTGATAATTTGGTTATATGATATCAATGTATATTTTATTTAAGCTGTTTTAAGGATTCTGATCTATAAATAAACGAAGCTAAGTGCAATTCATAATAGGGCTTAAGCATGAGATTTGGCTTGGAATATTTAGTAACTAGACTTTATATAAAGAGAGAAAGATTTTGGTACGTTTATATGAGTCCTGATGTGCAATCTAAGAAAACAGATGGTACAATAGTTGATTTTCCAATATTTACTATTGAAGATATTGATCGTTCATATATACGTGCATATCTTAAAAAATGGATATCAATGAAATATAAATATAATCTTGATATAGAAATTAATAAAGAAGGATGTGATTATTTTTGTAAACTCAAGCCCGGTGCTTTAATAGATAATATTGTTGAGCTGATTATATCAGATTATAAAGAAGTTTTTATTGATAGTTTAATAGATAAAAATTGTTTTTATAGTGTGGATGAAGCCTTAACAGCTTTTGTTAAGGACTTTGATTGTAGTCAACAACAAAATACGGAAGATAATTTGAAAGATAAGGTAATGGAATTTTATATTTCTTTCTTTGAAAAAGATGGTTAATTGATTTTTTTATTTTTAAAGGTAGCTTGATTTGTATAAAGCTACCTATTTAAATAGATAGAATGTGTCATTAAAATAAGTCAATCTTAATTTCTTGTATAAAAACTTCCTATGCAAATACTTATCAAATCAATAAAAACACCAATTCCTAATAAACCTCCAGTAAACATGTATAAAAGACCAGTTCCGATCTTTTTAATATATAATCGATGTATACCTAACCATCCCAAAAATAAACATAATAAAAATAATATAATTTTGCTTTCAGAATTGTTATTTTTTGACACTCCACAATGGACACAGATCATAGCTTTTTTTTTGATGACTTTTCCATAAGAATCACAAAAGATTTCATCAGAATTTTTGGACATATGATTTTACTCCTTTATAAAATAATAAAATATATTTTTTTGTTTCAAATTAATAATGGAAATTATTAATTTGATTTATTTTTACATATTTAATATTTTTGTGATATATACTTATATTTATAATTTATAAAGTTTATTATATAAATAAATATATAAAAATAATTGAGATATAAATAATATATGGTTTTAAACATGGTTTGTGTCCGAATATTAAAAGTTGTTTTTTATTTTTTTATCTCTACTATGATGGTGGGCATTTAAATTATGTTTTTGCTGTATTCAAGTAAGGGTATTTTCGAAATATTTGATTTAAAGGAGGTTAATTTAATATTAAGTGTAGAATTTTATTCGTTAACTAAGATATGAATGGGAATTTTAATTTGATCATTTTATTATGGTCATTATATGATTTTAAAGGTCTAATATGATTCTTAGATTATTTTTATTATTATCATATTTAATTTTTTTGTTGATTTGTAAAGGAGGTTTAAGAAGATAATTTATTTAACTATTAATAATGTATTAAAATATGGACTTTCTTTTTGATTATTTATTGTCAAAATAAGTTTTTGAGTTAAAGACATCATTTATATTGACTTAAAGTTTTTTTACTTTAATTAGGCCATATTAATTTTTAATGTAATTCGTATTTTTAATTTACTTTTTGTTTTTTGGTCAATTGGGTCAATATAAGATGTCTTTATCTTTATTTGTATCTTTAATAAGATTGCTTATATGTAACTGGTGTAATGAAATATGTAGTAAATACATTGCAATTCTAATAAAAGTTGAATTTTACTAGTAGTCTTTAATATAAAATCACATGAAGTTAAATCTCTTTCTTATTTTAAGTCAAAAATTTTTGTGTTTTTGGTATTGGTTTGTTGAATTAGTAATATATATTAATATAATAAATATTAAAAAAGAGAAAATGTTAATTTACTTTTTTATGTGTAATTAATAATGATTAAAAGAATTACTAATTTTAATATATTGATTGTTTGTTTTTTTGTTTGCATCTTAGGATTTTGTAGTCAAGTTTTTGCGCTCTATTATAATGAAATTAATGGCAATAGTTATGAATATTTTTTGGGTTATAATATTACTTCTTCTTTTATAAGAGGATTTTATAATGAATCTTTTGAGAAAAAAATATCTGAATACGTAGTTATAGGGAAAGACAATTCGGGTCTTTTACATATTGGTAGTGATTATATTTACATAGAATTTCCTAGTGAGTTCGGGCGTGGTTTGGGATATCCTATGATTATTTCTGTACCAATTAGTATGGATTTAGTTAATGTTAGTTTATTTTTTGATAAGGGATCATTTGTTACTACTAAGCCTTTTAGTAGAGAATGGGGTTTATCCAATGATGCAAAATCTATGTTTTTAAAGACTTCTTTAATATCTTCTTTTAAGAACAAATTGTTGTCATGTAAAACTTTTAAAATAAAACTTGATTATGGACATTTAAATTCTGTTGTTGCTATATTTAATTTAGGAGATTTTCAGAATCTTTATGATGCTGTTATAAAAAGTAAATGTAAGACATTGGAAGAATTTGTAAACTCAAAGATAGAAGAAGAAAGACCAATATTAACAATAAAAAGAGAGGCCTTAAGATTGTCATTAGAACAGTTATTATCAGAAGGTTTTAATACTAGTACACCAAAATCCAAGTGAAGTAAATAGTTAGTTGTTTATTTGTGATTTATGATCAAAATTTTTAAATTTTGTTATCAAGCGATTTGATATTAACTTTACTTAAGTTTTAACAATAATAATTATAATCTTTATATGGAAAGTATCATTAATAGAAATATTAATAATACTTTTAATAATTTGATTATTGTTTATAGCTAGATCATTTATGCATTGTTTTGTTCTACAAGGTAATATTTATAATTTAGTACTATTTTTATTTATAGTTTGTCTCTTATTTTTTTTATTTAAAATAAAAAAATTTATTTTATGGAGAGGGTTGATTTTGTCAAAAAATTTGTTTTTTTTATTTTCTTTATTTTTTATGTCATGTGTTTTGCCAGAAGAGTCAGAAGCCGATATTGAAGAGAAATTTATTTTTGGGATTGTTTTTCCAGATCGTTTTGATGATAATGGTTATTTTCAAAATGCTTTTGAAGGTGCCTTGGAGTTAAGTAACGTGTTTGGAATTAAACTCATTCCAAAAGTTTTAACCCCTTATCCTATTGAAGATAGAAAGTTAATTACATCTGATGAATTATTAACAGAAGATGTTTTAGCCTTGCAAAATGAAGGAGCGAATTTTATTTGGTTTATTAGTTCTTATTTTTCAGATATGGCCATAAGATTTGCTTACGAGAATCCACATATTTTTTATGGAATGGTAGATAATTTGGGTCATGAAGATAAGGATAAATTGCCTAAAAATTTGGTATCTATGGTTTTTAGATCCGAAGAAGGATCTTTTTTAGCTGGATATCTTGCTTCTAAGATGAGTAAAAGTAATAAGCTTGGATTTGTTACTAGTGTTGATGTTTGTTCTGTTGAAAGGTTTTTAGTTGGATTTAGAGCTGGTGCTTTCTATGCAAATCCTAAAACAAGAGTGATTTTAAGGAGACTTTCAGACGATAGGGATGAATTGTTAGGTAAATCTGTTGCTAAGCATATGTATATTGAAGATGGTGTTGATGTTATTT
This sequence comes from Borrelia coriaceae, assembly GCF_023035295.1. Lineage (NCBI taxonomy): Bacteria > Pseudomonadati > Spirochaetota > Spirochaetia > Spirochaetales > Borreliaceae > Borrelia > Borrelia coriaceae. Next base: position 6,665 of record NZ_CP075090.1, on the reverse strand, counting down.
TCCCCGTAATGGGTCCAGCTGCAATTGGCATATTTCATGCTGCAAAGGAGCTTGGTACTGGATATTATGTCATTGGAATAAATAAAGATCAATCACATTTAGCCCCCGGTCATGTGATTGCTTCTGTGATTAAAGATGTTGGAAAAGCTATATACGAGGTTTCATCAAAGTTGATAGGAAGGCAAGATTTTAATGCTGGTGAAATTATTGAAAAAGGAATTAAGGAAGGCATTGTTGATCTTGTTAAAGATCCTAATATTATTGGCAAGGATTTATTTGATAAGCTTGTTAGGCTTCAAGAACAGATAGTGAATAGGGAACTAGTTATACCTTTCCGTAATTATGAATTAGATTTATTTAAAAATAAGATGAGAGGTTTGAGGCGATAACTTTTAATTAAAGTTTATTGAATATAATTAATAATTTTATTTTTATTAGATTTTACAAATTTATTTGTTATATTAAATTTTCATCGTTTGCATATCAATTTTTGATTTTCTTTTTATAGTTTAATTTAGCTATTTTTTTTTGATATATAAATATTAAATTTTATTTTAATATTTATAATTTAGTACTATTTTTATGAAAATAAAAATTTAATATTTGTAATTTAGCTATATTTTTATTTATAGTTTGTTTATAAATTTTTTATTTAAACCAAAAAATTTATAAGTTTATTTTTAGGAGAAGCTTTTGTCAAGAAATTTGTTTTTTTTATTTTTTTTGTTTTTTATGTCTTGTTTTTTCACACAAGTTAAAGAAGAGTTAGCCGGAGATGTTTTTGAGCATAAAATTATTATGGGAATTATCGCCCCGGGTCGTTTTGATGATAATGGTTATTTTCAAAATGCTTTTGAAGGTGCCTTGGAGTTAAGTAACGTGTTTGGAATTAAACTCATTCCAAAAGTTTTAACCCCTTATCCTATTGAAGATAGAAAGTTAATTACATCTGATGAATTATTAACAGAAGATGTTTTAGCCTTGCAAAATGAAGGAGTGAATTTTATTTGGTTTATTAGTTCTTATTTTTCAGATATGGCCATAAGATTTGCTTACGAGAATCCACATGTTTTTTATGCAATTGTGGATGATATGGGTCATAATGATATGGATAAATTGCCTAAAAATTTGGTAGCTTTTTCTTTTAGAGTAGAAGAGGGTGCGTTTTTGGCCGGATATATTGCTTCTAAGATGAGTAAAAAGAAAAAACTTGGGTTTGTGACTGGAGCTAGTATTATGAGAAATGTTGAGAGGTTTTTAGTTGGATTTAGAGCTGGTGCTTTCTATGAAAATCCTAAAACAAGAGTAATCTTAAGAAGAGTTTTAGAGCATACTGATGAGTCAGTTGGTGAAGATATTGCCAAGTATATGTATATTGAAGATGGTGTTGATGTTATTTTTCCCGTAATGGGTCCTGCTGTATTTGGTATATTTCGTATTGCAAAAGAGCTTGGTACTGGACATTATGTCATTGGAGTAAATAAAGATCAATCACATCTAGCTCCCGGTCATTTTATTACTTCTGTGATTAGGAATCTTGGTAAAGCAATATATGATTGTTCATCATCGGCTATTCAAAATCATTATTTAGATTCGGGTGGTGTTATTAAAGAAGGGATTAAAGAGGGTATTATAGATGTTATTAAAGATCCTAATGTTATTGGTGATGATTTAGTTAATGAGATTAAAATGCTTCAAGAACAGATAGTTAAAGGGGAATTAGTGATACCATCTACTGATTATGAATTAGATGTATTTAAAGACAAGATAAGAACTTTGAGGAGATAATTTTAATTAAAAGCAACTCATTTATATTTAGGGTAAATTAGGTTTCTTTAAATAAAAGATTTGAAATTTAAAATAAAGGACATATATTTATGTGTAAATTCATTAAATATTATACTTTTATGTACATATTTAATAATCAAGTGTATTTTTTCATGAAAAAATACATGAATAAAAATTTTATTTTATATAAATACCCTTATTGAATTTTTAAGCAAAGTAAGTTTTTTTTAGAGTGTTAAATGTTTACAACATTCTATTGTAGAGACCTTATATGGGTATCAGCTTGGTATATTAATCTTAGTAGTTTTCTAAATAAATTTAGAATTGCTTAATTAAATGCAGCTTTTAATACATATATATATATTTGCAAATATTTAACATTTTTTTGAGGTAAATTTTTTTATGAAACAAGTATTAATTTTGATGTTATTTTTATTTGGTATTGTTGTTAGTTTTGCTAAAAGTTATGATCAGATGTCTTCTGATGTTGTAATTACTGGAGTCGGTCTTGATAGGAACATGTTGCTTTATAAGGTTAATGAAAAACCTGTTTTAGCGCCTTTTTTATTGAATTTATTTATTGGTTTTGGTATAGGTTCATTCGTTCAAGGTGATGTTACTGGTGGATTACTGGTTTTAGGATCTGAGCTTTTAGGTGTGGGTTTAATTAGTAGTGGGTTTTATTCTTCTCATAGTTCTTATACATCATATTTAGGAATATCTTTAGTGTCTTTAGGAGTAATTACTTTATTTGCTACACGAATTGCTGAACTTATAATGCCATTTACATATGCATTGAATTATAATCAAAAACTTAAAGAAAAATTGGCTATATCTTTAGGAGGTCTTAAACCTCAATTTGATATAAATTTTAACGAAAATGATGCTTTATCGTTTGAACTTGCTTTGACTAAGAAGTATTGATACGTATATTTTTTATAACCATTCAAAAATGGAGTAATATAAAATCAGTCTCTATTTATATGAATGGTTATGTTTTAAACAGTATAGGTATTTTTTTATGATTAAAACTGTTCTGAATATTAATATATTTATTGTTTTGTTATTTTTTTAATATTGGGATTTAATAGTCAAGTTTTTGCTGATTATGTTAATTATGACAAGATTGTATTGCTTGGTTGCTATGTTTTTAAAAATTTCTTTAATATTTTCTTTTAAGAAAAAATTGTTATCATGTAAAATATTTAAAATCAAACTTGATTATGGACATTTAAATTCTGTTGTTGCTATGTTTAATTTAGGAGATTTTCAGAATCTTTATGATGCTGTTATAAAAAAATAAAGAATTTAATGCGTTAATTATGTAATTATTACTAAATTAACTACTTCAATAACAGAATTCAAGCACCGACTACCGTAACGAACAAGATGAAAAATTAAAACAATAATACAAACATCTAATATTATAAATATATTTTCTATATATTACAAAATATTTATGATCTGTGTATAAGAAGGGAGGGGAATAAATATTAAACCATTAAATATTAGGATCAAGGAATTTAGATGTGATTTAGGTCAGAAAATTAGGGTTTTTTTATTTAGAAGCTCTCTTGTATATAGAGGCTTTTAGAATTTTCATTATAATCTCGTGTGGTTAGAGACATGAACTTAAAATTGATTCTTAATTTAATTATTTACTGGCTTAGTTGCCTTTTCTTGGTGTCAATATTAATGGTGTCTCTAACCTATTACTAATTTCTTTAATAATATTTATTATATAGATTTTATTAAAAATATTAGTAAACTCGATTTTTATAATATTAAAACATATTTTGTTATTATTTTTGTTGATTTCTTTAATTTATTATATTTAATATAATATAAATGTTAGGCGTATTTGATTTGTTTTAAATTTATAATTTCTTGTAATATTAATTATCATTAATACCTTTACTATAAGGAAAAAATGCCTTGTAGTATTCATTTGAATGAAATTATTATGTACCAAATGGTTTATTAAAATATAGGATATCAATAATTTATTGGATTGATACTCTATTTATGAATAGATAATTTTATTGATTTTTTTATTTTACCTTTACTATAAGTAAATTTCAAATGTTTATAATTTGATATATAATTCTAATATTTATAATATAATTTATGCTTTTTAATTTCTTTTAATTTTTTGTTAAAAGAATTGATTATAAGAAGGTTTACTTATGATGTCAAAAAGTATCTGTTTGATTCTTTTCTTTTTTATATCTTGCTTTGCTACAAAAGAATCGTCAGATGATGTTGATAAGAAATTTGTTATGGGAATGCTTTTCCCAGCTAATTATAATGATAATGGTTATTTACAAAATTCTTTTGAGGGGGCATCTAGTGTAAGTAACGTGTTTGGAATTAAATTTATTCCTAAAGTTGTAACCCCTTATCCTATTGAAAGTAACAGATTGATGACATTTGATGAAGTATTAACAGAAGATATTTTGGCTTTACAAAAAGAAGGTGCCAATTTTATTTGGTTTGTTAGTTCTTATTTTTCCGAATCTTCTGTAAGATTTGCTTACGAGAATCCACATATTTTTTATGCAATTGTGGATGATTTGGGTCATAATGATATGGATAAATTGCCTAAAAATTTGCTATCTATTATTTTTAGGCTAGAAGAGGGAGCATTTTTAGCTGGATATATTGCTTCTAAGATGAGTAAAAGTAATAAGCTTGGATTTGTGACGGGTGCTAGTATTATGAGGAATGTTAAGAGATTTTTGGTTGGGTTTAGAGCTGGAGCTTTTTATGAAAATTCTAAGACAAGAGTAATCTTAAAAAGAGTTTTAAAAGATCGTGATGAAGCAGTTGGTGAGGATATTGCCAAGTATATGTATATTGAAGATGGAATTGATGTTATTTTTCCCGTAATGGGTCCTGCTGTATTTGGTATATTTCGTATTGCAAAGGAGCTTGGACCCGGACATTATGTCATTGGAGTAAATAAAGATCAATCACATCTTGCACATGGGCATGTTATTACTTCTGTTATTAGGAATCTTGGTAAGGCAATATCTGATTGTTCTTCAGATATTATAAAAAGTCATAATTTTAATTTTGGTGGTGTTGTTGAAAAAGGAATTAAGGAAGGCATTATAGATGTTATTAAAGATTCTAGTATTATTGGCAAAGATTTAGTTGATAAGCTTACAAAGCTTAAGGAAGATATAGTGAGTGGGGAATTAGTGATACCATCTACTGATTATGAATTAGATTTATTTAAAGAAAAATTAAAGAGATAATAGTTTGATTAAAGGATATTGTGTTGTAACAATTTTGTGGGGTTTTGAAAAAGATGTGAACTTAAGTATCTAATTATAATAGGAAACTTCGAGAAAAATTGGGTATGTCTTTGGGAGGATTTAAGCCTCAATTTGATATAAATTTGAACGAGAATGCTGGTTTTTCATTTGAACTTGCTTTTACTAAGAAATATTAGTTATAAAACTTTGGTACGTAATGATTTAGAAAGATTTTTATTAGTTTTAATAATATGATTGCTAGCGTTTTTTCAGTGTTATGTAACATAATGATTAAAAGAATTTCCAATATTAGTATGTTTATTATTTTGTTGGGAATTAATACTAAAGTTTTTGCTACTTATTATCCTACTTATTATCATAGACTAGCTGATGGTAAGTCCGCTTTGGTATTGACATTGTATGGTGAATTGACTGAGGAAAAAAGAGGTCAATGCGTAGTTGTAGCAGAAAATAATCTTGATGTAAGGATAAACAATTTAAGGAATGGATTAAAAGCATATATTGCTATTGGAATAATGATTGCTCTGTGTTTAGGAATATTATTAACATTACTATCAGTAGCGTATACGTGGTTAACTAAATAGAATGAGACCTTTATACGCTTGATATTCAAGAACAGATTGACTTGATAATTTGTAATTTACAAGAATTTGGTAGTAATGATGACTTATCAAGTTTGTTATTGGTAAGTTAGGTATTTAAAGATAATGGATTTTATAATATATGGTTTTGTTATATTCTCCTTATTTTTTGTTTCACTTATTTTTTAAATAAAGTATACTAATAGTATAGTAAGGAGAAGGAGAAATTTATGGGACTAGCCCAGCCAATAGTTACGCAACAAATGGTAGTAGCCGAGCTTACTAAAGCAGGAATTGATAGGGATATTGCTATTGATTTATCTTATAGGTACTATAGGAATGAGTTAACGTATAAGGATATTGAGTATTTAGAAAATACATTTAATCTTAAGTTAGAAAAAGTAGAGTCTAACTTAAAATCAGATATTAAGGACCTAGATAATAAGATAGACAATGTAGAGGTTAACTTAAAATCAGATATTAAAGACCTAGATAATAAGATAGATAGTGTAGAGAATAATCTAAATGTAAGGATAGAGAATGTAAGGAATGAATTAAAATCAGATATTAAAGATCTAGATAATAAGATAGATAACGTAAGAAGTGAATTAAAATCAGATATTGCTTCTGTAAGCAATGAGATTTCACTTGTAAGGAAGGATATGGAAATCAATAATATGGAGATTAAGAGTACATTGAGGTTACACAATTGGATGTTTGGAACTATTATTACTATTTCTATAGGGATATTTTTAACATTGATGGCATTGATATTCAAGTAGGGTCATTAATAATGAACAAACCAGTTTTATGTCTTGGATTGGGGTTCAGGTATTGGATTTTCTAAGAGTATTAATGATGTTGTTAGACTTGCAAGAGCAAAGAAAGAAGCAAGGATTAGAGAAAAAGAAGGAAGATATGGAATAGAGATCAATATTTTTTAGTTTTTAGAATAAGATCTTTAGCAACTATCAATGATCATTCAGTATATATTGTACTAATAACAACTAAACTA
>NZ_CP075089.1 GCF_023035295.1 Borrelia coriaceae | reverse complement strand
TAGTTTAGTTGTTATTAGTACAAAGCTAGCGAGACCTCTATCCCAATATCTACTTATCTCTACATTTATAATGCAAAAATTAATTTTAAAAACCTCACTATTATCACTATTATAGTTTATATGCTTAATTCAAGCCTATAAAACTTTAACATTAATAAATTGAAAACAGACTACAATTACATTATAGTCTGTTTAAGATACTAAACCATTAATTATCTTTTTTTACTTCTTAATATCAATGACAATTATTTTCCAATATAAAATTTCACTATATTAAGAGATTTTTTCATTTCTAGAATTGTACTTTTTAATATTGCTTTATATCCTTCATATGAATCAGTTTCCTTTTTAATATTTGCAACTAAAGTTCTTGCTTCTGTCTCAAGTCCGTCTAATAGTGTTTTTGCTTTCTTTTCGTACACTCGTACAAGATTTGCTGCAGTCTTTGCTCCAGCTTGAATGCAATTTAATAGTGTACTAAGATCTTGATCAAGTTTTTCTTTTGTAAATTCCTTGGCCCTTTCTTTAGCTTGAGCTTTGACAACAGAATCAAAACGTGTAGAATGCATCTTGAATTTTTGTGTCGCAAATAATTCAAAATTATTATATATTTTATCAATTGTTCTAATTGCTGTATTCACATTATGTCTAACGCCTGACAGATAAGCATTATATCGATTACTTAGCCTTGTTTCTTCTTCAAATAATTTCTTATCTTCCAACTCATACTCATCTTCTTCATCTTCTATTACTTCTCCCTCTTGAAAGTAGTAATCATCCTCATCTTCTTCTATTTCCTCAACATATGAAAAAGAATTTGAACCTGAAATAGTTTGGCTTAAATCTGAATCTATAGTAAAGTCAATATCAAATGCATTGTTTTGAACAATAACTTCCTTTTTTGGCTCAACACTTGCACTGCTATTATGAGATGTTGATTTTACGCTATCATAAGTTTCAACTCCAGTAATTGAATTTTCATTGGTTATCTCTATATTTTGCGGCTCTTGTATTTTTTCTTTACTAAGCTCAGTTTTTATACTTGATAATACAACCTGTGGACTTTCTTCTTTAAGAACTACTTCATCATTTTTATTAAGGCCATTCGCAAATGTAATATCCTTTTGTACACTATACTGTTCCTTAAGAACATCAATCATACCACCTGATACTAAATTTTGTGCTACATCACTATTAACAATAGATTGGTTAACAACAGCAGATGGTTTTCTCTTCTTCTTAACAACCTTTTTCTTTTTCTTAGTAGACTTTTCAACAGATTTTTCACTGCCATCCAAAACAGATTGTTGAATCTTACCTAATAAACCTAGAGATTTCTCTTTCATTTCATCGTTTAATATTAAATCACAACTGATAAAATTTAAAAGTAATCCCAACGCTATATATTTATTTTTAGATTTCATTTCCCCCTCCTCTAAAGTATAAAAATTACAGCAATTTGAGTAAGATTCAAGCTTTACACCAAAATACTTCAAAAATAACATATAAAGCAATTTTCCTAAAAAGACTAAATGATGCCTCTAAAATTAGAGATTTTACTTCATACAAAAGATATATACAAAATAAAATTCATAGATAAATGGAACAAATACAACTGATCATTTTTCATAAATATTATATTAAATCCAAAACCTTATAAGAAAGATAACCTAAATCTTAATTCAATAAGAATATCAATAACAACACTTAATCAAATTCAAATTTCCAAAAAAGACATAACTTTAGTGAAAAAACACGCATTAAAATATACCAAAAGCAATTATATACTGAACTCTATTTACGCAATAATTGCATTATATTAACTCAGAATATTTACTGGAAAAAATAATAGACAAGTTAAAGCTATAAAATGATTCAAGGTATACATTGATAACTTAAAAAAGTTAATAAATATTATATTAATTAAATTAATTAAGATATCCGCTGAAAAAGAGAAGTGCTTAATCAAGCACTTCTCACATAATTTATTATCTCATATAAAAATTTAATCCCAAATATCTTAAAGATCTACTTACTTAATCTTTTGTAATGTTTGCATAACAATTGCATGAATCGCACCTAATACCTTATTAACAGCATTAGCTGCAGCTTTTTTAATATTTTCTACATATACAGTATCATTACCATTTTTATAAGCTGCAAACTTACCATCCCTACTCATTGCCTTTAATGCAACAGCTGCTGCTAAGTCTGCATTACTTTTGGCACCAGCACCCTTATTAGAAGTAGTCTTACCAGTAACTAATTCTCCTGCATCATTATCCCTATTATCAATATAAGTGGTTTTAGTTGTAGCATTTCTTATTTTATCAATCATTGCCCATGGATCTGCTTTAGCCACTTCTTTAGCAAGTTTAATACCAGCTTCTACACTAACAACACCACCATCATCATAATTAATACCACTACCACCATTAAGGGCAGCAAGTGCAGTAGTGTTATCTGTTGCATTAACAGGGGTACCAACAACACCCTTGTTTTTAATCTCTACACCAGATTTTTCTGCAACCTCAATTATTTCTTTAACTTCATTAATAATAGTTGAAACACTTGCATTCTCAGAAATAGCAGAAGCCTTACTGTTGCTAGCACTAATTTCTCCAATACTAATGTTATCACCACCAGTAGCAGCAGCTAATTTATTTACAGAAGCTATTAACTTGTCAATAACTTCATTAGACTTACCTTTTTTAATAGCTATCAACCTATCTTTTAATCCATTAAAGTATTCTTTTACTTTACTTCTATTATCATTAGAATCAATTACTACTCTATCGTAATCTTCATTCACAACACTACTTTGTCCTCTTACACCATATGCAGAATCATAAGATACATCAAAGCTATTTGAGTCATACTCTTCACCAGCTAGGCCACCACTTTGTCCAGTTAAGACAGGTGCAGAGGCATAGGAATCCTCAAATACATACATATTTTTTGAATCATATTGCTCTTCAGTAACCAAATTACTACTATTTTGTCCACTAATGATAGGTTCAACAGTGCCATAAGAGAACTCAACAACATCATTTGAACCATAGGACTCTTCAGTAATAGCAGGAATACTCTTTTCTCCACTTACACTACCAAGTGTGGAGTTATTTCTTTGTCCTCTTGCTCCTACAAGTGGCTTACCTGCATTAAAGGTATTTATATCACCACTTAAACCAACATAGGTTGTTTCTCCTTCTGCTCCTTTAAGACGTCCACCCCCAGCAAATCCACTTATCTTATACCATCCTGGGGCAAGATTATCATCATGACTATCAACTTGACTGCCAATATTTGAAGCAATCTCAGTATTCTTTTCCTGTGGTAAAGTATTTTTCTTTCCTTTTGGTAATTGAATCCCTTTTTGATTGCTTAAAGTACCATCAGTCATAGCATCAAAAATTAATGCTTCTTTGTTACCAAGTCTATCTTTACCTTCAGCTATGAATTGCTCTACTAAATCACATCCACTAAATAAAGAACTGGTAATTATTAATAAACCTAATGGTTTTCTAATTTTCATTTAAGCCTCCTCTCACAACTTATATCTAAAATATAGATTATATATTGTTTTTTCAAAAAAACATTTTAACAAATTTTAAATTTTTATTTATAAAATCAAAAACCTTACACCAACATATCCATATCTAAAAATACAATTATTGTATGTTAAACAAAAGGATTTGATATATAATTTACTTAAATCATAAACATGAGGAGAGTTTTAAATGAAGAAGATCCATTTTATTTTGTTTACTTTACTGATCATTTGTAGCTGTGGTCTTATTAGTAAGAGTAAAGGCAATAAAGAAAATTTGGAAACCCAAGCAGCTACACAAAAGACACCCGAAGAAGCATTAAGAGAACATTTAAGTGAAACACAAAACAAAGGATTGGACTTCTTAAAAGAAGTTTTAAAGGGAAATAATTATCAGCTTAACCGTATTTTGAGTGTAGATGAAGATAAATTGAATAAATTAAAAGTAATATTGGATCATATACAAATTTCACTCGAAAATTGTCATGACAGTCAAGCTGCTCATCATGGTCATACTATTAATGGTCAAGAAGGTCTTCATGATGGTCATGATGATAATGCGCAAAAAGCAGCTTTTAAAAGATTAATGTTACATTATATTGAAGATCAATTGGAAAGTAAAGAGGATAATTCAAATAATAGAATAATTCTTCCTCTTGATTTCAATCCTTTGAAAGGTTCATGTGTTAAATAACGTAAAGTAATGACTAAGGTAAATCTGAGGATATTTATTTAATAAACATGAATAGGATAAGGGAGTAAATATAATATTCAATAAGGCCATTCAATTAGTTAAAAAAATAAAAGAAAATAATAATTCATTCGAATTTCATGATACTATGACAAATGCTAGCAGAACTCAAGAAAAGGAAAAACACAAACACACTTTAAGTTATATGCAAGATCATCATTTACAAAAAACAATAAATTCTTCTATATATCCTAAAGAAGAAAAAAAAGAACATATAATTCAAGTACAACCTTCAAAGTTAACATAAGAGAATATAGAAAGATTACAAAAGTTTCTTATCGATTCTAAAGACTATTATGATACCCTAAAAAATATTTATAATCGTAATACTCAATGTAGCAAAGATCACATGGTATTTTGCACTAGCGAAACAAATGCTCAAATACGCAAAAATGCTATTGAAAAACTTAATAAGCCTGATCTCATTAAAGACCTACAAACACTAGCAGAATCTATAAAAGATACTAAGCCTCAAGCATTGATTAACTCAATTGAAAGCTTAAAACAAGCTATAGAACAAGCTAACCTTGTAAAAGATCAAAATACTACTCAAGCATTTCAAACCATTAAAGATGCTGGTGAGGCTTTCATTACTACTATAAATATTGCAGTCACAGCTTATATCGATGCTTTTGTTAACATCACTTCTAACTTTAACTCTAATAATTTCATCAAGGCTGCTCACTCTTTCGCTAATTCTGCTAAGACTTTCCATCAAGAAGTTAACATCGGTAGCTCTCAGCCCTATTATTGGTGCATTAAGAGTCATGGCTTTTCAATTAGAAAATATTATAGAATAAACAAAACAATGTGCTATAAATTTGAATAAAGACAACTACACTGGAGGAACAACTTTTGCTAACGCTATTGATACATTAATTTCTGCTTATAAACACGAGACCAATTAAACTAATTAATATAAAAAATCTTCTAATTCAATATGTAATATACATATTGAATTAGATAATACCTAAAATGCTACAAACAAACTACTTATAAAATCAAAAACCACAGAAATTACAAATATAATTCATTATTACTATTACTAAATATACAATTAGGAAAAACTTCTTATACTCGTTAGACTATTTAACATTAAGCTTATCTTTTAATCTTTTTAATGCTTGACCATCCAATTTTAACTTACTGATATCCAAAGCACCAGAAATTGCTATTATCTCTTCATAAGAAAATCTACACCCCTTCAAAATATGATTTTTAAAACTTCTAGTAGCAATCGGCACAATTTCCTCAACGACATCTAGCAATAGCTTGGCATACTCACGCATTTCTTTTGATGAGGTTTCATTCACTTCTTTTGACTCACTTAATGCTAATCTTAATTTTATAAAATGAAAAAGATTTTTTAAATCAATCTGCCAATACCATTCAGTATACAAGCTTAAAGGTAAAACTATTCTAGAAACTTCCTTTAAAACATTGCTATCTATCATATTTTGATATAGCTTGTAACAAGATTTTTGACTCGCTTTTAAATCACTTACTATATCTTTTACAAAGTTAGTTTCAATTCTCTCACACTCATTTTGATTACTATCAACATTTTGAATGCTTATATCCTCTTCTAAAGGAACATAAAATTCTTCCCTAAGCAGACTATATGAACCAGATACTTCATTAATTCTTGCTGTTCTGTGTCTCATCCATTGTCTTGCAACAAATATCGGGGCCTTAACATAAAATGTAAATACTACTTGTTCAAATGGACTTGTATGTTCGTTTCTCACTAAGTAATCAATAAGCTCATCATCTTCTCTCTTAATGCTCTCACTTCGATATGAAATTCTTGATGCCTGTACTATCCTATCATCACTACCCATATAATCAATAAGCTTTATAAAGCCTTTATCTAAAACTTTATATTCCTTATTTAATAAATCTCTTTTTTCAACATTAGTATTCAAAAAGTATACACCCTCATAAATTTAAAATTATCATATATTGTTTTTTAATTTTATATTAATAAAATATGTAAAATTCGTCAAACTAAGACTTACAGAAAACTTAAATGACTTTTTAATATTCTAATATTAATTAGAAATCCAAGTTATAAGGAAAGCAAAACCCTCAATCTAAAAAAAATTATGAAAAGCTTAAAAAGATAAAGGAATTAACCAATATTAGGTTATATTTTTATTTATTTTTCAACTTATTATTAAGGCTTTTTTCAAAACGAAAACTCAAAGTTTCAGATCTTACCTGAATTTTCTGATTTCTAAGATAGCTTTCCCTTTCTATATGTGCCATCCAATCATCAAGCCCTTTATCTAGTCCATACTGTCTTTGAAACTCTCTGAATTCTCTATCCAACTGCGCAGTAGTATAATCAACTTGAGCTATAAATGTTTCAATATCAATTTGTTCAGACTTAAAACTCTTCCTCTTAGGAAACTTAATCACTTTCATATAATGATCCTTAAACAAGCGCGAATAAAATAAACACTTTCATACTAACAAATCAAAACTATTTATATTAATATATAAATCCAAAACACATAATTTCGTAAAGCTATACTCGTCTTAATACAAAAGAATATTAGATTATCTATCATAGTATTTTAAAACATGTGTAATAAACAATTATATTGTTGGCTTTAAAAGCTAACAATATATCAACTATAATAACAAAAAAAGCAATAAAAAACAAAACTCATTAGCATAAAATTATGTATCTTTAAAAACTCGAGCTATAATTAAGACAATATTAATATGAGGGTTCTTATGGCTTCAATAATTATGTATTCTTGTCTAACTTTATGTATAGCATGCTTTTACAACAAGCTAAAAAAGCTTATTTTCAATTTATGTACATTACTTAAAAGAAACTTTCAAATTTTCCATTTAATGCTTGAAATGTTAATTTTAACTTTATATTTATTCACTGCCAATCAATATTATAAATATACTCTCATAGGAATAACAATAGTTAGTCTCTGTATATTTATATATCTTAAATAACAAATAAATATCAAGATATAGAAGTAATTCCTAATAAGCCAAACCAATTATCAATTATCCTATAATGTGATATTCAGTGCAAATGATTGATGCTAACACTTAAGTCAAAAATTATAGAATAAACTTTTATATCTATCAATCTCATCCAAAAACAAAATTATGTTAATACTAACCCAAGTATAATAGAGAAATATCGTTTATCTGAAATAGCACAAAAGACCAAATATCTCATAAAAAATATATGACCATATCTAAAGAAATATGTCAATCCTATCAATTTAACATAAATTTATACACAAATGATATATCTATATTTTCTATAGTAAGAGAAGATTCTGAAAAATCAAAATTGAACTAAGGTGATAAAATTTCAATAGAATTGATATTATTCACACTAGATTTTATATCATCATCATTGAAATGAGCATCTATAACAGACGAATAATCATCCAATGAAGGTTCGATTTTTTCACTTAGGTCATTTTTTACTTCTGTATACTCAACTCTAACCTCATTACTCATCTTCAATACAAGTTCTTCACTATCGAAATTATCAAAATCTAAAATAAGCTCATTAACAGATTCAAGTTCCCTTATACTGTCTAAATTTTTGCTTATTATATCAAGCATATTTTTAATTTCATCTTCATCTAAGCCTAAAACTTCATTTAACTTATCGACTTTATTAACCAAAGCTCTTTCCAAAAATTCTAATGCTTTTTTTTGTTCTTCATTTAGAGTATTTTTCAATTTTTGTTTATAAGTTTCTAACAATTCTTTTTCAAACATTATCTTTGATAATATATCATTGCTTTTAAAAGCTTCATTAAAAACTATTTGTTCGCTTACATAGCTTATGTCACTTTGTACAGAAAACAGTATATTATCTCGTAACAGATAACCATCTAACTTCTCAACTTCTAAAATATCTGCACTTGCAATCCTTTGATCATCTATATGATCATGTAAGATTTCTTTTTGAATTATTTCTTTAGCCTTATTATTTGCATCTGTTTGCCCAATGTTACTCTTTTCGATTTGTTTTTTACCGTCTTGGGAATGTTGCCAAATATCTTGGTCATCTTGAAAATTATTATGATCTGAATCATTATCGTATAACAACATATCTAAATTATTCTCATAAAATTGCGTACCTACATTGCCTTTTTTATCCACACTACAACCATTCAAGATAATAACTAAATTAATAATAACCAACGGATTTATCATGATATTCATAAATAACAGCTTTTTATTATACTACAAAATTATGAATTTTAAAACCTGTATTCTAAATAACTTTGATTATCATTGGTATATAATACTATACGCATTTATATATAAAAATTTCGAAGACGCTTTTGATTGCATTTGTAATATAAATAAATGTAGAGTACAACTTAAATATATAAATTTTAACTTTATAAGGCTACAGTCAACTGTAAACCATACCCATCTCCTGCCAAACAAGTTAATATACTAAAACCTTTCAAATCCCATGACGATCTGTCTTGGCAAAGAAGAAATATTTACTTGTAACATAGCTCAATTCAATAAGGCTGAAATCTTAAATTGCAAGTATTAATGGTATTGCACTTATATCAAAGTTCAATACAGTTGGCTTATTATAAATAATAATCTAAAAGAGCTATTATTTTTTTACTAGAATCTTTATAAAATTCACCATAACCGTCATAATTTTTATCTTAGCTGTTTTTTAAAAAAAACGGCTATCACTTCTTTAACATTTAAGTCGTTTGAGAACTTTGGTTCCCATATATTTTGCATACAATGTTCAGACCAAGTGTTATAACTAAAATTACTTAAAATTTATATAAGTTCTAACAATCTAAATCTTTAGTTGTAACGATGGTTTTCTAAATAAGCCTGATAGTTGGTTTACTGAATGAATAATATTATTATCATAAGGGACAGAAAGTCTTTCTGACGATAAAAAATCGTTTTGGATATCCACTAAGATTAATACTACTTTCTTTAGATTTGCTCTAGATCAAATTAAAAAATGTTTTATCTATTGCCTTAATCATAATATTCGCCCACAGTATTAATATTGTTATATGAAATGTGGTTATTCATGCCTGATATAGTAAAAAATATAATTCCAATATAAGATAAAAAATTAAAGTTCATACATAATTAATGCTATAACAATTATTAAAAACCTATAGGTGAAATTTTTGTTTTTGTAGGTCTTACATAAAAATGATAAAACATAATTTAATACTATTAATTGAATTATAAAAAAGCCACATTCACAATGTTTTACCATTAGAATATGACTTGAAGAATTACATTAAGTTGCGACTAACATTGCCGCTTACAATCATTAATTAAAACTATTTTTACAGATTATTTATCATCTTGTTCCTAATTTTTATATTAAGGTCTTATAAAAGATAAACTTGCCTAGCATAAGCACAAATATTAAAATTCATTACAAAGTATTGATAAATGGACTATATCATTTTGTTATCAAAACTCTTTTTCATAATACCTCTCCTATTTGAAAGAAAAAGCCTGAATCTATATTCAACCATATCATAAATATTTTGTCAATATAAATTGAATCATATTAACCAAATATTGGATTTATATTAATACTGCTATACTCGATAATACTAGAAGAAACACAAAAAGTCATGTTTTTAACAAGTCTAATTCTAATAATATTTGCTCTATGTAATTAAATTGTATATTTAATTCATTATATTCATTCTCTTGTTATTACTTTTGATATTAATTTTCTAAATTTTGGCATCTTTTCCCTAATTTTTCTTTTTATCTCAAATTTATACCTTTCATTATTTTTAAACTCAAGCAAGCTAAGGGTTAAATATATCAAAAAGTCTTCGGGAATTAACATAATATTCCCCACTCTGATATAACATTCCAGAACTTCTAATTTGTATCTTAAATGACTCTTTGTAATTTTATAGTTAAACTTACTTTTAAGGACTTCTTGTGCCTCAGAAACCTTGTAAAAAGAGTGTCCTTCTATCATTCTCATAGAATTAATTTTATACTTAATTAAACAAATAAAAACTTCAAAATTAAACACTCTATTTTGTGTATTAAGATATTGAATTTTCAAAATCACGATATACAATAAATATAATGGAAAAACTATCTTTAATGATATTGGATAATCTTAAGTATTGTTTTTTTATTGAAGTAATATTTGGTGGCTTTTTGAAAGCTTTTATTTCATTTAAAATAAATGGAACTCTGTGAAATGAGTTCCATTCACCTTCTTTTAACTTATGCGTACCTAAAGTATGTCTTTATTCTTTTGGTACATTATTAACTTTCCCTCCTCTCCGTTTGGGAAAGTTATTTTTTTTATTAAATTGTTTTATTTTCTAATTATTATAATAGTTCATTTTCAATATGATTCACGTGTATTTTATTTGTTGAGCTTTCATATATCGGGATTATGAATAAAACTTTTCACTTTTTTGAGACGCATAGATGTTTTTACAATAAAAAATTAAAGGTCTTATTAGAGATTTTATACCTAAAGTCTCTAACAAAACCTTTAATTGGTTTTATAATTTCTTTTTCTGAAAGAGTGATACGTAAGTGTATCAAACCTTAAATAAACTATACAACAATTTTGTCAATTTTCAAATATTTGTGTTTGATATAAAAAAATAATTTTTTGGTAAATTTTGCTTTAAGTTATGTGTATTATTTGTGTGTTTGCGTTATTTGGTATTCTGTTGAAATGTTGAGTCAATATTTTTTCTATAATGTTAAATAGAATAATGATTGGGATATCCTACTTTTATATTTATTTTGACTGATATCATGGTTGTTATTTTTGTTTTTTTTCTATCCATTCAGTTATTATTGCTCCGGGCAAGTTTTTATTGTAGAAGGTGTATACTTGTCTTTCAATTTCTAGAGTTATGTTTAATAGTTTTTTATAATATTCAGTTTTTGTTTTATCTTTTCTTAGCAAGGAGTAAAAGTTTGTAAGATAACATATAATAGAACCTGTTTTAAATCTAAATTCCATACAAACACACCATCTTATTGTGTAAAACTCATTTTTTTCTATATTTTGAATGACTAAAGGTTTTTGTATTTTTTTGATAGAATAATGGATTCCTAGAAATTCATCTTTTCCTTTGACGCTGAATAGATGAAATATATATATATTTTTTTCTTTGTTTGGTTGTGAATATTTCTTAAGAGCTATTAAGAATTTATTTTTTTGTTTTTTGTTGACGCCAAATGTGTAAAAGTCATTGAATAGTTTTGTGTGATATATTTTTTTTCCGTTTATTATTTCTGTTCTATTGAAGGTGTTTTTGGCTTTTTGTTTGGTTGTGTTTAATTTTAAATTTTCTGCTTTTTGTTTTAATCGTTTAAATAGATTTTCCATTTTTATTCCTTGGATTTATGATTTAGGCCTTTTCTAGTATTTTTAGTAGATCGTAATAGTATTGATTGTTAATTATTTTAGTGTAATTAAGATTTTTTGTGTTGTCTAGGTAGTTTTTTATTAATGGTGCTAAGATTTTAGTTTCTGTTTTTTGTTTCAGTTGTTCAAGTAATATGCTAAATATATTGTTTCTAATTTCTTTTTTGGAGTTTTCCTTTTTGTTTGTTGTTTTTGCCATTGTGTTTTGGCTTTTATTACAATATTTGTTTGTTTTGTCTAATTGTTTATTGGATTTTTTTTGATTGTGGTTTTCTCCTTTTTGTGATTTTATATTATTTATATTATTTATATTATTTATACACTCCCATTTTTCTACATTGATATTTTTTAAACATAGATATTTGTAAACTCTTTCATTAAATTTTTTTTCTCTTTTTCTTTTAAAGTATGAATTGATTTTGTGATAGCATTTATTTTTAGGATATCTAAGTTGATAATAAATTTCTGTTCCATAATTTTTTCCTAGATGTTTATAGTAATTGATTGTTACCTGCAGTTCTTTTTCTAATTTGTATAAATAGCTCTGCAATGTTTTAATTTTTATGATTTTTTGACCATTTCGTTTCATATTGTTATTAAAGTAGTAAAGTATATTACTTTGTGTATATTTTTTTAAGGTTAAATTCATATAATTTAGTGTAGATATTAACACTATTAACTTATGTTGATGATTATTGAAATTTTTTTTTTGTTTTTTATTATGAGATTTTGATAAAATTTTCAATTGATTTACTCCTTCAAAAAAAGTTGTGAGGATATTGTATATTAAACATTATATTTTGTCAATGGTGTGTTTTTGATTAGTAAATTTTGGATGAAAACTTTTTTATTGTTATAATTCATTTATTTTGTATGTTTTTCTTAATAATATCGATAGAAATTTTTCAGTAAAGATGAGTCAATAACTGTCTTACCACAAATAATTTTTTAAATAGTGTTTATTCAAACATTTTTTTATTGTCTACCATTGAAGCAATGGTTTTTGAATTTGTTAGTGTATTTAAGGTTTTATATAATTAGTAGAATGCAAATTTTAGTAACAAATTAATAGGATTTTTATCATAGTTATATTCAGTGAGAGTTGATTTTTGTAAAGATTGTGTGTAGGACTTAGTATTAAGTGAAGATAAGATGTAATTTTATCTTTTATGCATTTATATCTATAATTTTTAATTAAAACAGATGGAGGATTAATAGAATATATACAGTGATTGTTAAAAGTTGATTTTTTTTTGTTTTTACTTGTTATGAATTTATTGTAAGCTCAATGATCATATGGGTGCCGGTAGAGCATATAAATGTAGAATATATTCAGTTATTAATCAAGATAAATATTTTGATAAAAGGTTCGGATATATTAAGTTTGCATATATATGAGGCTAAGTCGTTAGAAGAAACATTATGAAATAGACAAAAAAGTTCTTAAAGTGTAAATACAAGTCAGTATAAAATTCAAGTAAAATAATAGAGAATGAATTATATAGAGGCCTTAAAAATAGTGAAATCATTAAGAATTTAACTATAAGTAAGCGATATTGGTAATAAATGCTATTCGAGTAGTATTTGAGTGCTTAAATACTAAAATAAGAAAAGAGAAGTCGTAGGTATTGATATGAGTGTGAAAAGCTTTTTGATAGGTAGTGAAGTTTAAGGAACCAATTATCTTGGATGTTTGCTTGAAATCGAGAATAAATTTATTAGATTTTATAATAAGACTATCAAAGAAATATAAGAAAAAGGACAGGACCAGATAATAGAGTTAAAATTATACAAGGGGTTGTTAATCTAAGAAACGGCTTCCTATAAAAAATATTCTTATACTTTGTGAATAAATATTGCATAATAATGTTGACTTTGTAATTTTAAGCAATGTAGAAGAGGAACTTGAGATAATTGTATAGATTCTTTATAGCAAGTTGTATACTGTTTGAAGTAATGAAAATATAATATAAAATTAATTTTGAAATTGTTATTCATAGTAGAAATGTGAGCGTAAAAGTTAATTTGAACAATTATTATAGAGATATAGAAACTAAGGTTGGGACAGTAGGAGATGAAGTTTTTGGATCATGGTTTAGTGGAGTTAATATTTTTGAAACTTAAAAATCATCATGGGAGATGATATAAGGAGCTACTTCTATAATCAAAAGACATAGAAGTAGTTTATGCTTGCTTTTTAGGTTTTGTTATTTGTTGTTCAAAGTCCTGTTTAGTTTGTTCTATGTATTCTTTTTTATTTGTGAAGATCTGTTCCATAAGAAAACAGGTGAATTTTGGGTTTATTTTATAGAAATTGTAAGCATCTTGATTTTTAAATTGTAGTTTAATTAATTTTGGTGTTTTTGGTTTGTTTTGCGTTTCTTTAGTCGATAGAAAAAAATATGTGTTCATTATTCCTTTTGTTATTATAGAGTCTTCATCTATTAGGTTGTTTTTGAGCCCTTCTGCAATAGTTAAATATGCGTAAACTTGTGTTCTAGCTAAGTTATAATTTTTAATAAATGAACTAAAGTTTTTATACCCATCTAATTTGAATAGTTTTTTGTCATTGATTTCTTTTAATATTTTCATGGTTTCTATTTTGTTGTAGATGTCTTCTTTTAAGTTTATTTTAAGTTTTTCTTTTAATTTTTCGTAAATTTGTATATTTATGTTATGAGTATTTTTTTTGATAGGATTGTCTTTTTCAATAACCCTTTTATTTAATTTAAATTTGTTCTTTTGCATATGGACTCCTTTAAATTTGTTCGGCTCCGAACAAATTTTTTAATGCTTTTTTATAGTCTGATGTGTAATCTTCATTTAGAGAAAAGCCAACATTTTGTGCAATTCTTTTATTTAAATCCTCTCTCTCTCTTATAGAGCCAATAAAATTAGAATTTTGTTTAAGAATATCTAGATAAAATTTATTTGAATTATTATTTTTAAATCGGGTGTTTAATATATATATAGGTAAATTTAGGTCCAATTGTTTAATTTTGAAGTCCAGTGCTTCTAAGCTTTCTATAGACCATTTTTCAGCTGGAATTGGAGATATAACCAGGTCAGAGACAACTAGAGCATTAATTAGTGTGAAATCTAGGCTTGGATTTGTGTCAATGATTATGTAATCATAATCATTTTTAATGCAATAAAGTGCTTTTTTTAATCTAGTTTCTTTGAATGGTAAATTATCATTATTAAAAAAGTGTAAATTTAGATAACTAGGGATAAAGTCTAAGTTTTGATTTATAGTACAAATGCTATTATTAATAACCAGGTTTTTTCGTAAGATTTCATATATATTTATATGTTCCACATTAATTTTTGATTTTTCAAGATACTCATTAAAGTAACTTGTGAGGCTTGCTTGGGCATCCATGTCTATTAGTAAAACATTAGAGTTTTTGGAAATGATAGTAGAGAACAGTATAGCAGAGGTACTCTTTCCCACACCTCCTTTAATTGATGCTATAGTTATTATTTTTGTTTTTTTTTTATCCATTTTTTATTATTCCTCCAGGCAAATCTTTATTGTACAAAGCATATACTTGTCCTTCAATTTTTAGAGTGCTTTTAATATCTTTTTATAATATTCAATATTTATTCTATCTTTTATTAGTAAAGAATAAAAGTTTATGAGCTGATATATGATAGGGCCTGTTTTTAATTTGAATTTCATGCAAATGCACCATCTTAGGGTGTAAACTTGATTTTTATATTTTTAGCAAGCTAAGATTCATTAAAGTTTTTAGTAGAATAGTAATTTAAGAGAATGCCTTTTTTATTTTTGATAAATGAATATGTATACTTTTATTTTTACCTTAAAGGCAAAGCGTATTGCACTTATAGTTTAATTAAAAAGCTTTTACATTTTTATATTAAAATGCTGATTTGAATATAATAAGAAGAAACATTATGAATAGACAAAAAACTTTTATATTATAAACATAATTTAGTATAAATTCAAAAGGTTAACGTAAAAATAGAGGATAGAGCCATCAAATTATTGGAGATACAAGGTAGGGTTTATAAAAAAATAAATACTGTGCGGGTAGCTTGTGCATATTTACGATATTATAAAAAGAGGGGCATCGTATGTTGATATGCACATAAGAAGCTTTTTGGTAGGTATTGAAATGTAAAAAATCAATCATCTTAGATATTTCTTTAAGAGCAAGAATAAACTTATTAGATATTATGCGATATTATAGAGAATACTATTAAAAAAGGACAGAGCCAAATAATAGAGCTAAAAGCAGATTGAGAGTTGATAGATTGCTACAGAGGTTGCTAATCTAAGGGGAATACTTCCTGTAAAATTTTTATGCTTATGTGAGTAAATACAACATCATAATATAAAATTTATAGGTTGTAAGAAATATGGAAAAAGGAATTGAGCATAAATTCTTCTTTTTTAGCAAATTGTATAATGTTTGAAGTAATGAAAAATATAAATTTAAAATTGATCTTGAAATGGATTTGTAATAACTGCAATTGTTATTCATCATAGAAGCGTTAATTTAAAAATTAATTTGAACAATTTATTATAGAGAGATAGAAACTAAAGTTAGTACAGTCAAAATTAAAGCTTTTGGAGCATGCTTTATTGGATTTAATATTTTTGAAATTTAAAAAGTTGTCACGAAATGATATAAGGTGTTGTTTTGATAATCAAAGACCGTAGCAGTAATAGTTTCTATTAAGTATTTCATTGACTGGGCGTTTTACTAGGTTTTCTACGTCCATTGTGTGCAGGATTATTTTAGTGCTGTATTTAATGTTTCGATAAGTGCTTTTATCTTTAGCCATTATCATTGATAAGGTTGGTAAATTTGATCGTTAAAAATTTTTGAAAAATTTGTAATTTTTGAAAAGTGCGATAAAATGCTAACGCATAAGTTTAAAAGGAGGCACGTAATATATGAAAATAAATATTAAAAATATTAAGGTAAAAAGAATTTGTGCAACATTATTTATCTCTCTATTCCTTTCTTGTAATAATGGAATAGAAGAACTTGAGAAGAGAAATACTTTCTTATCCTCACTTGCTAATTTAGGTAATGACTTCTTAGATAGTTTTACTTCTTTTGGCGACACACTTGGCGGTGTTTTAGGGTTTAATACTAAAACTCCAAAGTCTGAGGTTGGTAAGTACTTTAAGAGCGTTCATGATACTGTTTCTTCTACTAAGACAGCTCTTGAGAAAATTGTTGCTGATATGAAAGATAAGGGTAATCCTAATGCAGAAGCTGTAAGTGCTTCAGTTAAAACATTCATTGATGATAAGCTTAGTAAGATAATAGAAGGAGCTGAGATTGCTAGTGGTGCTATTGGCAACGATGCTAGTGAACCAATTGCTAATGTTGCTAAAGGTGGTAGTAATACTGATGGGGCTGGAGTTAAAGGTAAAGATATTGAAAATTTAGTAAAGGGAATTAAGTCAATTGTAGACATAGTACTTAAAGATAAAGGAAGTGCTGATGCTGGTACTGGTAAAAAGGCTGATGCTCTTGCTAGTGATCGTGACGCTAATTCTAGTGATGTGGTAAAGCTTTTTGGTAGTTCTGGTAATCAAGGTGCTATTGCTGCTAATGCAGATAAGGCAGCAGCTGATGCATCTAAGGCCGTTGGGGCAGTAACAGGTGCTGATATCTTACAAGCTATGGTTAAAGAAAATGGTGAGTCAGCTAAGTTGGCTGAGCATAAAGTTGACACTGCAGTTACTGGTATGGTTAGTAAAAATGATGCAACTATAGCAGGGGCTATAGCGTTAAGAGCAATGGCTAAAGGTGGTAAATTTGCTAATGATAACAGTACTGCTAATATTGATGTTGCTAATACAGTTAAAGGAGCAGCAGTAAGTGCAGTAACTAAGGTACTAAATACATTAACTATTGCAATAAGGAAGACAATTGATGCAGGACTTAAGGAAGTTAAAGAAGCTATGAAAATTAATCCTGAGGCTACTTCTGTAACTTCTGATAAAAATATTCCTGAATCTAAAAAATAAACAATCATAATTAATACGCTATTAATAATTAAATAATAGAGTCATTTAAGAGAAACAATGCTTTCTATTTAGAAGGCATTGTTTCTCTTTTATTTATGTTGAGCATCTTTAGTTAAAGGATGGAATCAAAGGAGGCACGTAATATATGAAAATAAATATTAAAAATATTAGATTAAAAAGTATTTGTGCAACATTATTTATTTCTCTTTTCCTTGCTTGTAATAATGGGATAGAAGAACTTGAGAAGAGAAATACTTTCTTATCCTCACTTGCTAATTTAGGTAATGACTTCTTAGATAGTTTTACTTCTTTTGGCGACACACTTGGCGGTGTTTTAGGGTTTAATACTAAAACTCCAAAGTCTGAGGTTGGTAAGTACTTTAAGAGCGTTCATGATACTGTTTCTTCTACTAAGACAGCTCTTGAGAAAATTGTTGCTGATATGAAAGATAAGGGTAATCCTAATGCAGAAGCTGTAAGTGCTTCAGTTAAAACATTCATTGATGATAAGCTTAGTAAGATAATAGAAGGAGCTGAGATTGCTAGTGGTGCTATTGGCAACGATGCTAGTGAACCAATTGCTAATGTTGCTAAAGGTGGTAGTAATACTGATGGGGCTGGAGTTAAAGGTAAAGATATTGAAAATTTAGTAAAGGGAATTAAGTCAATTGTAGACATAGTACTTAAAGATAAAGGAAGTGCTGATGCTGGTACTGGTAAAAAGGCTGATGCTCTTGCTAGTGATCGTGACGCTAATTCTAGTGATGTGGTAAAGCTTTTTGGTAGTTCTGGTAATCAAGGTGCTATTGCTGCTAATGCAGATAAGGCAGCAGCTGATGCATCTAAGGCCGTTGGGGCAGTAACAGGTGCTGATATCTTACAAGCTATGGTTAAAGAAAATGGTGAGTCAGCTAAGTTGGCTGAGCATAAAGTTGACACTGCAGTTACTGGTATGGTTAGTAAAAATGATGCAACTATAGCAGGGGCTATAGCGTTAAGAGCAATGGCTAAAGGTGGTAAATTTGCTAATGATAACAGTACTGCTAATATTGATGTTGCTAATACAGTTAAAGGAGCAGCAGTAAGTGCAGTAACTAAGGTACTAAATACATTAACTATTGCAAT
Organism: Borrelia coriaceae; assembly: GCF_023035295.1. Lineage (NCBI taxonomy): Bacteria > Pseudomonadati > Spirochaetota > Spirochaetia > Spirochaetales > Borreliaceae > Borrelia > Borrelia coriaceae. The sequence continues at coordinate 8,777 of NZ_CP075089.1, read as the reverse complement.
AAGGAAGACAATTGATGCAGGACTTAAGGAAGTTAAAGAAGCTATGAAAATTAATCCTGAGGCTACTTCTGTAACTTCTGATAAAAATATTCCTGAATCTAAAAAATAAACAATCATAATTAATACGCTATTAATAATTAAATAATAGAGTCATTTAAGAGAAACAATGCTTTCTATTTAGAAGGCATTGTTTCTCTTTTATTTATGTTGAGCATCTTTAGTTAAAGGATGGAATCAAAGGAGGCACGTAATATATGAAAATAAATATTAAAAATATTAGATTAAAAAGTATTTGTGCAACATTATTTATTTCTCTTTTCCTTGCTTGTAATAATGGGATAGAAGAACTTGAGAAGAGAAATACTTTCTTATCCTCACTTGCTAATTTAGGGAATGACTTCTTAACTATTTTTACTTCTTTTGGTGATTCACTTGGTGGTGTTTTAGCTTTTAATGCTGAAACTAAAAAGTCTGATGTTGGTAAGTACTTTAAGAATATAGAAAAAGGCTTAACAACAACTAAGACAAACCTTGAAAAAATTGTTGCTGATATGAAGGATCAAGGCCATCCTAATGCTACTGCAGTAGAAAGTGCAGTAAGTAAATTAGTTAATGACACACTTAATAATATAATTAATGGAGCTAAGACCGTTAGTGATGCTATTGGTATTACTGATGCTGAGTTACTTGGTAATGGTGCTATTTATACATCTGCTGCAGGTTCTAAGGGTGAAGTTGAGAAATTAGTAAATGGAATTAAAGCTATCGTAGACGTGGTTCTTGATACAAAAGAAGGAAATCCTGAAGCCGGAGATGTTAAAAAAGCTACAGATGGTTCTGGTAACAGAAATGGTGGCAACAATCAGGATGGTGAAGCAGGAAAGTTATTTAATGGTACTAATGCTGGAACTAATGCTAATGCGAAAAAATCAGCAGCTGATGCAGCAAAAGCTGTTGGTGCAGTAACTGGGGCTGACATATTAAAAGCTATGTCTAAATCTGATGACTCTGCTAAATTGGCTGCAGGAAATGATGTGTCCGATGCTAAGCAAGATGCTGTTATAGCAGGAGCTATGGCATTGCGAGCGATGGCTAAGGGTGGTAAATTCGCGGGTTCTAGTGATAATGATTCTGGTGCCGTTGCGCCTATAGTTAAAGGAGCAGCAGTAAGTGCAGTAAATAAGGCTTTAAATACGCTCACAATAGCAATAAGAAAAACAATTGATGCAGGACTTAAAGAAGTTAAAAAAGCTATGAACATAAACGCTAATGATGTGTCTGTAACTACTGAATCTGGTACTGCTACTAAATAAGTAAAAAAATAAATAAACTAGATAATAATGTCATTTAAGGGAAACACTGCTCTATATGAGAGTCGTTTTCCTTTTGTTATATCTAGTCTCTTAGTTAAAAAATGGGGAAAAGGGTGCACGTAATATATGAAAATAAATATTAAAAATATTAGTATAAAAAGTATTTGTGCAACGTTATTTATTTCTTTATTCCTTTCTTGTAATAATGGGATAGAAGAACTTCAGAGGGAAAAGCAGTTTTACTCTTCACTTGCTAATTTAGGTAATGACTTCTTATCTGTCTTCACTTCTTTTGGAGATTCACTTGGTGGTGTTTTAGGATTTAATCCTAATACTAAAAAGTCTGAGGTTGGAAATTACTTTAAGAATATTCAAGAGACTGTACAAGGTGTTAAGACAGGTCTTAATAATATTGTTACTGATATGAAGAATCAAGAAAATCCTAATGCTTCTACAGTTGAGGCTGCTGTAAAAGCTTTAAATGAAAAACTTGATAAGATAATTGAGGGAGCAAAGACCGTTAGTGAGGCTATTGGTACTGATGCTACTGCTCCGATTGGTAATGTTGCTGCTAGTGCTGCTGCTGGGGCTGTAGGTATTGGTGTTGACAAATTGGTTCAAGGAATTAAATCAATTGTAGGAGTAGTACTTAAAGATAAAGGTAAAGCCGATGCTGGTGATAATAAAAAGGCTGAAGATGGCTCTACCGAAAGGAATAGTGATGGCTCAGTAAAGCTATTTGCTAATGCTAGTGCGGGCTCCGATGACAAAAAAGCAGCAGCTGACGCGGCTAAAGCTATTGGGGCAGTAACAGGTGCTGACATATTACAAGCCATGGTTAAAGATAATGGTGATGCTGCTAAGCTAGCTAAGAATTCTAGTTCTGGTGTTACTGCTCCTAAAGATGCGGAAGTAGCAGGAGGTATAGCATTAAGAGCGATGGCTAAGGAGGGTAAGTTTGCTAATGGAAGTAGTGCTTCTGAGGCAAAAAAAATATTAGATGGAGCAGTGACAAGCGCGTTAACTAAGGCATTAGATACACTCACAATAGCAATAAGAAAAACAATTGATGAAGGACTTAAAGAAGTTAAAAAAGTTATGAATATTAATGCTAATATCGATCCTGTAACTTCTGATGATAGAGGCATTGCAACCAGTAACTAATTAGAATTAATAAGAAATAGACTAAATAATAAGTTCGTTTAAGGGAAACACTGCTTTTTATAGGAGTAGTTTCCCTTTTTTATTGTATCTAGTCTTTTTAGTTAAAGGAAAGGAGAAGAAAGAGGCACATAACTTATGAAAATAAATATTAAAAATATTAAAGTAAAAAGTATTTGTGCAACATTATTTATCTTCCTATTCCTTTCTTGTAATAGTGGAATAGAAGAACTTGAGAATAAAAATAACTTCTTTTCCTCACTAGCTAATTTAAGACAAGATTTCTTAGATGTTTTTACTTATTTTGGAGATATTGTTACTGATTCTTTAGGAATTAAAGCTGAGACTAAAAAAGATGATATTGGTGGTTATTTTAGCAAAATTGAATCTACTATGAAAAACGTTCAAGATAAGTTAAAAAATGTTGCAGAAAAGTATGGTCATTATCCAAAGGTAAAAGAAAAGGTTGCTCAATTTATTGAGCAATTAGTAAAAATAGAAGAGGGTGCTAAGGAAGCGTCAAAGGTTGAAGAAGGTGCTGAATTACTTGGTAATATGGAGGCCAAAAATAGTGGAGGTAAGCCTGGTGAGGTTGATAAATTAATAAAGGCAATTCAGACTATTGTAAATGTGGTTCTTGCAAAAGGGAATCCTGAGGCTGGTAATAATTTGAAAGCTAAAGATGGTCAGACTCCAAGAGCTAATAATAATGATAGTGCAGGTAATTTATTTGCTAATAATCAGGCTGGTACTGCTCATGCTAATGCAAAAGAAGCAGCAACTGATGCAGCTAAAGCAGTAGGAGCCGTAACTGGTGCTGACATTTTAAAAGCTATAGTTAAAGAAGGTGGTGCAGCTGCTACGTTAGCTAAGAATAATACCACTCATGATAGTGTTAATGCTGTAGCTGATGCTAATGATGCAGTTGTAGCAGGAGCTATAGCACTTCGAGCAATGACTAAGAATGGTAAATTTGCTGGTAACACTAGTGCTGAGAATGCTGTTGCTATAGTTAAAAATGCAGCAGCAAGTGCAGTAAATAAGACATTAAGCACTCTTGTAATTGCAATAAGAAATACTGTTGATACTGCTTTAAAAGCAATAAGTGAGGCATTGGCAGCAATTAAACAAGGAGATATGTCAGCAGATACAAGTGAATCTGGAAATACTAAGTAGGAACGTAAATAAAATTTGGAAAAAGATCAGCAAACAAAATAATAAAGTTATTTAAGGAAAACGTTTCTCTATATGAGAGTAGTTTCTCTTTTGTTTTATCTAATACCTTTAGTTAAAGGTAGGGTTAAAAGGGTGTAGTAATATATGAAAATAAATATTAAAAATATTAGATTAAGAAGTATTTGTACAAGATTATTTATCTTTCTATTCCTTTCTTGTAATAATTCTGGTGAGGAATTAGAAAACCTTAAAAATCAAAATACCTTCTTATCCTCACTAGCTAATTTAGATAATGACTTCTTTTTTGATATGGGTAGTGATATAAAGCTTATACTAAAACAGGATATAGTTAATTATTTTTAATTATTTAATTTATTAACTATATCTTGATAGTTGCATGAGATTAGTTTTGCTTAGTATATAAGTAAAATTCTTTGGCAGTTAAAGGTCAATGTTAATTGTTTATTTTAACAGTTTAAATTGTATGTAACTAATTATAACAGTTATGTTAAACTTGTTTTTTTATATTTTCGTTGTATTGTATAAGTTTTATTTATTTAAATAGTTATTTAAGACCTTATAAGCATGTCATATCGATAATTTGTATTAATTTAATTAATTTATTTGAAATTTAAAATAAAATGTATATATTTACCAATAATTATTGTATTTCAATGTAGAGATTTGATAATTAAATAAATTGACATCCCCGGAGGGAAATATGAAGAAGAACATTTTGGTAATATGTATGTTGATACTATTGTGTTTTCTATCATGTGATATAAATGCTTTAAATGAATTGCTAGGCAAAGCAAGAGAAAAGTTTTTAGAAGAAAATAACAAGGTAGAAAATTTAAAATCTATAGAAGAAAATCAAGAGGATAAAGAAAAACAAGTAGGTATTGTTAAAAGGATTGAAAAAGGAGTACAACAAGTTGTGCAGGCTGTTCCAGTAGTTCCTGTTGGTGGATTGAATAATGAGGTTTTTGAGAAGCCTGTTAATGATAATAATTCAGCGATTAGGATGTATTCTCAAGAAGAAAAAATAGAGATAAAAAAAGAGGATTTAGTCGCAAGGACTGATGAGGAGAAGAAAGCACAAGTAGAGATTGAAAAAGTAAAAAATCTTCTTAAAGAGCGTTCTATATCATCCTCAAAATTAATTGAGGATGCACATAAACTTAAAAATGAATATGAACAATTAGAAGTTGATTTTCATAGTATAATGTCTAAAATTCAGACTGAAGTAAGATCTTTGAGGAGTGAGGATTATAAGGGGAATCTAGAAAAGATTAGTAAACTAAATCGATTGCAAAATCAATTAAAGATAAGTCTTGATATTGAAAGACTGATGAGTCAAGTTGTTAGTACAATAAGTGAACTAAAATCTTCAGAATTTTTCTTTAATAAAGCTGGAGAAACTTTAACAGAAGCTATTACTAAAAGGTTAGAAAATGAAGCACGTAAAGGTGGTCGTTACTTTTTCAGAGAGGTTAGCAATGGGTTATTATTACAATTATCTAGGGATTCACAACGCTATGCAAGAAATGCTTTAAGTCAATTAGAATCTGCTGTTATAAAGTTAAATGGAGCAATTGGAGAAAAGAAAAATATAAAGGATCCCATTGATGCAGTAAGAGCTGCTTTAGATAGTCTTTGATGGTAGAAAAAGTCGGGTTTATATTGCTGTTTGGAATGGAGGGTCTTCCTTTTAAGGAAGACCTTTTTTAAAAATTATTTTATTTAAGTGAGTTCTTTCAAATTTAGTTATGTCTTCCTAAGAATATATAAATAAATGACATAACTAAATTTGAAAGGTGTTTTTTGAATTGTAAAGATCTTTATTATATAGTTATGGATTTTCAATTAAATTAATTTGTATAGGGCAAAAGGATTGATATATTATCAATTTGAATGAAAATCACTACACTAGGGTAACAACTTTTGCTAACATTATTGAATACACTAGTTGCTGTGTATAAACATGCTACTAATTAAAATATAGAGATAGACTACATAAAAATTAATAATTGGTTAAGAATTACAATGTTAATTTATTGTTAGAAAGTTTGAGCAGAATTATTAATCAATAATGATAAGATTTTATCTTTCTTTCAAAGAGTCATAGAGGGGATATGTATACTTAAGAGTAAGGATGAAGAAAAAATAAATAATTTTGCTGTAAGTAATTTGTATTTTAGACTAAATGGTATATATTTTAAATTAATAATGATTCTTAATTAAGAAAGGAGAGTGTTTATGAGAAAAAAATTATTTATATTTATATTATTAATTATAGGATTAGTATCATGTGATGTAAATTCTAAATTATTGGATAAAGGGGAAACCAGAGATGCGGTAGGAGCGGTTGACAATGGTGTTCAGGGAGATGAAAGAATAAAAAATATTATTAGTAATGGTGATTTTTCAGAAGAGGTTAATAAAGCTCCTGTTGAAGAGGTAGTAGAAGCAGGTCCTGTAATCAAAGATGAGAAAGAGGAATTAATAGCTGCCATTAAAAAAGATGTTAATATTGGTATGGGACTAATAAATTCAGATAAGAAAGAAGTTGAAGATGAAAGTCAATATGGTATGAAGGAAGTAGTGTTTAAAGCAGTAACAGATGGGGTTACTAATAAGGCATTAGATGATGATTTGAATAAGGATTTAAGAAGATTATTTTATTCATCTTTATTATACGATAAAGAAAGGATAAAGGAATTTGCAGAAATTCTTAACAAGATAGGAACAGATGGTCAAAATAAAGGTACATGGCTTATAGATATAATGGATTCTGGAATAGTATATCTTCAATTTAACTTTGAGAGAGTAATTAGTAAGTTAGATAAGAATAAAGACAAATTAGATCAATTAAGTCTTGATGATTTAAGAGAAATTAAATCAAAACTTGAAGAGATTCAATTACAAAGATTAACTTGGAAAAAGAGTGTAGATGCTATTATAGTAGCTTATAAAGCAAAGAAAGAAGGTATTGATTCTGACAGTAAAAGATTGATAAGTTATATTAGTGAAAGATATAAAAATCTTATTACAGTTGAGATACCAGGAATTCAAGGGGTGTCTGATAAGATTATATCTCTAATAGATAAAATTAAGTAATTTTAAGTTTTATGAGAATAAAGGAATCTAGGTCATATAATATGACCTAGATTCCTATTTGTTGTTTAAAGTAAATAGGCTATTTATCTATTTTTTACTTTTTAATATTAAGTTTTATTTAATTTGATAGATTAGCATTATTTATGATTCTTGCAAAGAGTATAACCATATTTATATTTTATAAACTATGGTTATACTCTTTTGCTAATTCTTTAACATATTGATTTGCAGTTTCAGCAGATTAAAGCAGGAATTGATAGAGATATTGCTATTGATTTATCTTATAGGTACTATAGGAATGAGTTAACGTATAAGGATATTGAGTATTTAGAAAATACATTTAATCTTAAACTAGAAAAAGTAGAGTCAAATCTAAAATCAGATATTAAGGATTTAGATAATAAGATAGATAATGTAAGAAAAGACATAGAAATTAATAAAATGGAGTTTAGGAGTACATTAAAAGTGCATAATTGGATGTTAGGAACAATTATTACTATATGTGTAGGAATTTTATTGACATTAATCTTTAAATAAACTCTTTTAAATGAAGAGTAACCTTTCTTTTCTTTTTAAGTTCATATTATAAATGATAATTTTATGTCAAAATCAATATTTTTTTTGTTGAAGATGTATTAGATTAAGTTTTAATAGTATTTGGAATTTTACTAATTAATTTGGGTTTTAGTTGGTATTGTGAAATTGGTCTTAAGATATTCAATATTTATTTTTAAAAGCTTTAGATAAAAGCGCTAAAATAAATATTTGTTATTATATATTAGCGCTTTTTAGATAATTTTATCTTTATTTAAGATTTAGTTTTAATTTTATTAAGTTCAGCGTTTAATATATCTATAATAATTGTATCGATTGCGGTTACTACCTTGCTAATGGCAGTAGCTGCAGCTTTTTGAATATTTTTTGCATATTCAGTGTTATTACCATTTTTATGTCCAGCGAATTTACCGTCTTTACTCATAGCTTTTAGTGCAATAGCAGCAGCAAAGTCAGCGTTACTTTTTGCACCGACACCATTAGTATTAAGAGTTCTACCAACGATTAATTGACCAGCATCGTTATTGGTTTCGTTAATATAACCGTTATTAACGTTTGTTGTAGCATGTGCTATTTTGTTAAGCATTGCTAGTGCGTCAATTTGAGATATTATATCAATAAGTTTGGAAACGTCTTCTTCGTTAGCACCTCCGCCTTTAAGATCGGCACCGGCACCACCATTAATGGCAGCAATTGAGGTAATATTATTGCCAGTAATATTATTATTAGTTTTTGCTTCAATGTTTATTTGGGCTTCTTCTGCAATTTTGATTATATCTTTTATTTTGCTAATGATATCCTCAACGTTCTTTTTGTTAGAAATAATTGCAGCTTTGGTACCTGTATTATTAATTGCTCCAATTTCAATATTGTTATTATCAGTAGTTTCAGCTAATTTTTTTATAGCATTTATTACATTTTCAATGTTTGTAATGATATTATCATTATTGTTAATTTTTTCTTTTAATTCATTTTTAAGAACTGTTAATCCTTCTGCTGTTTTTTTGAAGTGAGTGCCTATTTCGTTTCTTTTGTTATTAGGTTCAAATTTAACAATAGAAAAATTTTTGAATATTTCAATAATTTCGTTTGTAGATGGGTTATTGGTATCTATGTTTTGGATAGCTTGTTTTATTTTGTTTGTTAAGTTTTCTAGTGAAATGTCATGTTTGTTTGTTATTTCTTGATTTGTAGCTACTGTTGTTAGAGTTTTTAGTGATGAGATTTCATTTTGATTAGAAATAGAGTCAGCAATGAGTTCACAACTAGTTAACATAGACATCATAGCAATAACACTTAAAGGTTTTTTAAAATTTTTCATTATAATTTCCTCTCCTTAAATTATATGTATTGAAATGTAGAGCATAGTTTTTTCAAAAACAGTTATTTTAATATGAATTATGACAAAAAAATTGTTATGGGGGCCAATATATACTAACGGGTGTTATTCTA
>NZ_CP075088.1 GCF_023035295.1 Borrelia coriaceae | reverse complement strand
TATATAATTTGTTTTTAGTACATAAGTATTTGGCTAATAATAATGAACAAAGTTTCCTCAAATAAATACATAGTTACCTCAATTCTATACATAGTTGCCATGAAAATAAACAAAGTTGTCTCTTAACATTTTTTATTTTTACGAGTTGCACCTAAAATGAACAAAGTTGCCTCAAAAATATACAATAGTTGCACTTAAAATATACCAAAGTTGATATTTTTTTTATAAACAGATATATTATATATATAATGCTAAATATAAAAAATATTTTCTCAAAAATCAAGTCTAAAAAAATTTTAAAAAAAATCAAAACATCTAGTACTGACTCACTTGAAATAAATCCTAAAGAAATCATTTCTTTTGTTAAAAATCACTTCTTAATATCAAATAGTACAGAACTTAAAACTATAGGTATCATTCTCGCGTCAGGAATTCCTTTATCTAAACTCAACAACAAAAATTTTACTATCTCTAATTTCACAACAGATAACATTATCTCTTATACTCTATCTTCTAACTTACAAATTAGAAAATACACACTGGTCAATTCTAGACTAATTATCAATGCTATTAATTCTCTAAAAAAACTCAATTCTACTACTTTGACTGCAAAAATTAATCGAATCCTTAAAAAAATGTTCATATCAAACATTACTACTAAACATCTAGAATCTATTTACTTTGCAATCCTTCATTCACTACACAAGCCAGAGTCTACTTATCTTTATCACAACTCAATTTCACAAAAAACCAAATATCAGAATATCAAGCTTGTAAACAAACCAACACCTTTAAATACCCATAAAAACTTAATCTTTATTCATTCTTTCAATTCTCTTCGCATACATAATCCTAACTTACTATTCTATAAAAACAGTAATAATAAACTACACTCAACTATTGCTAATCTAATTGAATCTTTTATTCTTGACTACAAACACAATAAAAATATTCGTACTCTAAAAACCTATATAAACTCAAATCTCAAAAAACTTAATATACCTTATAAATATACTAATAAAATCCAAAAACAAATCTTCTCTCATATATTCGTAGCCTAAACCTTAAAAAGACATCTTTCCTAGCTAGTTTCCTAGCAAACACTTCAAAACTCATTCTATCATCCCTTAAAATACTGTATAATATATATTAAGGAGATTATCATGGGACTTCCCCAAACAATAGGAATTACAAGACAAATGGTCTTAAATGAACTTATTAAAGCAGGTATTAACAGAGACATTGCTGACGATCTGTCTTACAGATATTATCACAACGAGCTTACTTTTAAAGATCTTGAACTGATTAAAATGGAATTAAAAGCTGATATTAAAGACCTTGACAATAAAATTGATAACAAATTTAATGAGCTCGATAACAAAATTAATATTGTTGAGAATAACTTAAATAACAAAATTGATAACGTTAGAAATGAACTAAAATCTGATATTAAAGACCTTGATAATAAAATTGATAACGTTAGAAATGAACTAAAATCTGATATTAAAGACCTTGATAATAAAATTGATAACGTTAGAAATGAACTAAAATCTGATATTAAAGACCTTGATAATAAAATTGATAACGTTAGAAATGAACTAAAATCTGATATTAAAGACCTTGACAATAAAATTGACGAAAACAAAATTAAACTTGAAAGTACATTAAAATTACATAATTGGATGTTTGGAACCATTATTACCCTATGTACAGGTATTTTTTTAACTTTAATTGGAATTATTTACTCTTTTTTAAGTAAGTAATTCACTTAAATCATAATATCAACTCTATGCAATTGTTATCTTACCCTTCTTAAATCCTTTACTTTGCTTGCCTTGTAACCTTTCAAAAGGTACTTCCCTTTTACCCTCTAACACATCAACAGGTTCAATGCCACCAACCTTACCCTTACTATCAACAGACTCCCTTTCCAAACTATCAAGCAATAATTCCTTATAATCCTCAAAAATCATATCCAAAATATTACTCATCAAAGCACCTTGGATTGTTTCACATTCATAATTATCACCAACTCTATTAATTATAATTCCATGACCAGCTCTATATTTCTTTGATACCCAATCCTTAAGATATGCATATACATACTCATAGTCAATATCTTGAGAACTAAGTATTGGAAAGTTAATTATTTTTTTATCACTCCTTTTAGATTGTACTTCACGGCTCATGTAAGTATTCCAAAATCTATGCCTTTTTATATATAATCTTCTTGCTAAATATTTCAAATTAAATCTCATTTACTCTCCTTTTCTTTTAAATTTTCATTTTGGGATTCATTCTCAATCATTATTCCCAAATTCACCATACTTAGCCCCTTAGTAGTTTTAAAGCCACCAAACTCATCCCTAATTGCAAATTTAACCATAGAATCATCATTTGAACTAGCATCTATCATCTTATCCATACCATTATTTGATATATCCAACCCAACACACCTTTCCCTACTCTTTTCCAAAGTAGCAAGCATGCTTTCTCTAGCTTTCTTTTTTAAATTCAATTCTTCTTCTCTTGCCTTCCTAAGTCGCTCTTCTCTTTCTTTTGCTTCTCTTTCAAATAACCCAGTTAAATATTTTTGAAGCCTATCAGCTTCGCGTTTTCTTTCCTCTTCTCTTTCTTTTTCTTTTTCTATCTCTTTTTCTTTTAATTCTTCTACATTTAACTGCTCATTAGCCTTTTTCTCCTTAATAACAGATGCTTTTTTAATTCCTATTCGTAAATTATCTCCATAAGTCTCTTTAACCGCACAATTACTCTTGTACTTATTGGGATACCAATCCCTAAACCTACCTTCCCAAATAAGATCATAATCGCTAATAACTCCATCACTCCGCCTCATCATCATCCAAATCTTATACTTGTACCTATTACCAAACTGCTTTAAGAAATGTTCTAAAATATCTTCGATGTAATATTCACCTTGGTACTCATTTATTGCAGTCTCTAGATTGATTAGGGCATTGATGTATGTTGCATCGTTGTTACTGTATTCTTTTATTTGGTTTAGATAATTTTTACTGATTTTATGTTCACAAATTAACCTTGTCTCTACATCATTCCTTTTAAATCTACACTCTTCTTTTCTTAGTTTATTCGAATCAGTATTCTTAAGAAGCAATTCTTTAGAATTCTTATTATTGCTTATATTAGCTTTATTATTAAAAGCATGAGGGTCGACACGATGCGACATTACACTTTTATTTGGGTCATCTATTTCAGACAGGATTCCAAATTTTTTAAGGTTGGTATAATTAAAATTGCTTTCTTCTAATGAGTCATCAAAATTACCAACAATTTTTTTATCACTTAAATTCTCTTTTAGTAAATGTAAAAGGTATTTAAAGATTATGTCTTTATGTAAATGTGCTAACTGCATATTTTGTTTATAAAAAGACATGCTGCCCTTATTTTCACCAAATCTTATGATTTTAGATTCTAAAAGACCCATTTCATTTAATAACTTTATATCTCTTTCAATTGTTCTTTTACATACTGTCTTTTGTCCATCATTTTTCAGCAGCTTGATTACTATGTTGTATATATCACGTGCTGAGTATTCTTCTACTCCACACGACTTCCTATATTTTGCATTCTTTATATCTATTATCCAGTAGATTTTATACAAGCGCAGCTTGCGTCTTAACATTCTGTTGATTTGATATCTAACTTGAGATACACGAATAAATTTAATATCAGCAGATGTTTTATCTTTATTTAATGCTACAAGAGATTCTAGTATTGACTTTATTTGGTCTTTGGTATCATTTGAATTGAATTTTTTTGTTTCTTTTGTTAAACTATTCATACGGTTTTATTTTGATTCCAAAGTTTAGATTTTCACATCATTTGTGAAGCTTTGGAAATTTATATATTTTATTATATATAAATAATTCACTCTTGACTAGACTTAAAGTCGAGGTGATTTTTTTTATGTACCATCCTCTTATCCCCCCAAACACCTTGGAAACGACTTTAGCTAACCAATATATATAATAAAAGATTTTAATATTTGTCATCAATGATACTATTTTAAAATAATATAAATTTATTTTCAATATGTTATATGACATTTTATTAAAATAAACAATTTCAATATTAGTTTGTAAACGTTAAAAAGTATTTTTAGGTTTTGTATGGTGTTTTTTATATGTTTGGTTTGCTACTAAATGTCTTTTTCCCTTTCTTGTACTTTTTGCTTGAGCATAGCAACTTCTTTTTGTAATTGTATAACTGCGTATATAATTGCTTGTGTGTTTGTATTTTGGCTTTTTACCTCTGTGATCGGTTTAATTGGTGGTACTGGATATTGTTCTTCATATGCACGTATAATTGATTTTATTCTTTGCATTTTTTTATCAATAATTATTTCGGTAGCCATTTTTGTTTCTTTGAATTTTAAATTTATGGTTAAATTAGGAAATACTTCTTCTGGGATATATCTAATTCCATTGTATGTAACATATGCGTTTAATTTTGCTACTTTTGTACAGAGGTTTTGTTTTGTTATTTTGTGTTGATATTTTTCCTCTAATATTTCTGTTGCCTCTTTGACCTTATAAAGTTTGATCTTATTTATTATTTTCATATTTTAGGTTTCCTCATTTTATTTTTATGCTCATATTATAATTGTTATTTAAAAGTTAATCAAATTATATAATAACACTAGCAAAATTTTTATTTTTTATAAAAAATGAATTTTATATACTTTAATAATTTTTAATTAGCCTATATAAAAGCATAATATAGCCTTTATATAGGCTAATTTGAATTTTAAATTCATTGAAATATTATATTATATATGTAATATTATTTGATTTTATAATATTTTTTTTATATAGTTTATTTAGGGATTTTGAAATTGTAACTTTTCAATTCATAATTTCATATTTAGATTTTCTCATAGTATATGAAGTAAGTTACTTTGCTTTTGTTAGCTTTATTAAAGGTGAGGAAAGGTGAAGTATTCTTGCTTATCATTCAAGTCTTAAAGGCCTATTAAATAAAGGAGAGTATTTAATTGTCTAATGGAATTAAAAAGCATATTAATATTATTGGAAGTATTTCAACTGCATTATTTGTGTGTGTTTCTTGGATTGGAACTTACGCATTTAAGGGTTTTTTAGTTGAATTTAAAAAAGAGATGATGGGTGAATTACGTGTTGAAGCTGAAGGACGACTTAAGAGTGAATTTGAATCATTAAAGAGTTTCTTAAAAGAAAGCCTTAAAAAAGATATTGAAAAGTTAGATTCACATATTAAAGAAATGATAGGGGAATTAGAAGCACTTTTATTTAAAGAGCAATTTAAAATCAAACGTGCATTTAAGCAAGAATTAAAAAAATGTTTTGATGCATTAAGAAGCGTTGAGGACATAAATTATGATAAGTAAATTTTTTATGCTCCTTTATGATTTTGCATATAAAATGCTTAAAGATTATTTTATTAAAAAATATAAATCAGAATTGCTTGAAAGTTCTGTGTCATTAGAAGACTCATCTTATCGTGTTATAAGAAAAATAAAGGAAATAGAAAAACACAAGTTAGTAGTACCCTTTCAATATAACTTTAATGAACAAAACACTGCTATTTGCAAATTTGGATGTTATTTTCTATGTATTTTGTTTATTGCATTTGTTGTAAAAGAAATTAAAGACAGCATTGAGAAATGTTTTGATAAGTTTGAAGTCAATTTGCTTTTTAAAAGCCTTGCAAATGCTGGTTGTATAAAAGATGCCAATGCGTACATACTGAGTCCAAATTTAATTTTTAAGCAGCTTGGAGTTGATAGAGATATTCACTATCTTGATGTTCATTACTCTCCTGCTGACTATAAACCTAATGATTGTGATATTTTAGTTGGGAAATACAAAGATAGTAATAATGATTTATACCATTTTGTAATCATTGATAATGATTTAAATTCTATTATTTGGGATTCACTTGGTAGTGCTAAGGCTGTGCGTAATGGCAAGCTTGAGTCTTTAAGGGTATTTAAGATTGTGGATCCGTCTCTTGTTAGGGGTATGAGGCAAAGATTATCACTTTATGGTGATCAATTTAAGAATAATTAAATAAGAATAATTAAAAATTTATGATTTAGATAAAAATTATGTGGAGGATATTATTTTGAGTACAGTAAAGAATGTAAATAAACTTTTTGATGCCTTAACAGCAAAAGATTTTTTACTACAAAAATTTAATGGGTTTTTAGGAGAATCTAAAGTTAAGCTTGCATATGAGGGAATGTCACTTACAAGTTCAATTTTGCATTTTATTTTTTCAATAAAAGATGAGATTGCAAAAAGTAATGAAAATAAACGTGCATTTAAGATTATAAATTCTAGGTTTAAAAAAGCTATTGATCTAGCAATTGAAGCTTGTAGGGCTTTAGAAGATGACCAGAATTGGGATGAGTATAATAAGCTTATAAAACTTAGAGGGCAAGTGGCAAAAGAAATATTGGATGAAATTAGATCAGAAGGTTAAGGAGAATTTATGAAATTGCGATTTAAGTTTTTAAACTTAAGTTATTTAGTATTTTCGTGTTTTGTATTTTTAGCTATCTCATGTAAAGGGCTTGCAAGTCTTCCAAATGAACCTAAGTTAAGTGGCAAAGAAGATGCTGTAAGCTTATCTCATGATGAGGCTTTATTATTTGAGTATGCATTAAGTCTTAATGCATGGCTTATTGATGCTAAGAGTTATGTTAATACCTATTATAAGCATCACAAATTTCCACTTTTTGAAAGTTTTGATCCCACATTTAAGGGCGGTGATGGAGAAGAGGGAGTTAAGGCTAGAATTGCTTATTATAATAAGTACATAAAATCAGTTAAACCCATTGCTTTTAATGTATACAGTAAGTATACGCAAGTCTCATTAAGGGAGTAGGGTAGGCTAATCTTGAAGGTTGAAGGTGAGAAGCCTGATGAGGTTTTAAAGGAAGGAGAGGCAGTAGATATTAAGAGTGATCCCTCCCCTTCTCTTAAAGAAGATATAGAAAAAGAAGATAAAAGCCCCTATCCTGCTCTGAGTATAGGCAGTCCTCCTGTATTGGTTGGCTTAGAGTCTGATTTTACAACTAGTACTGATTTTGAAGAAGAATTTGAGGATATCATCGAGAATGATTCTTGTTTTAGTCTTAGTATTGTATTTTTTACAGATGAAGGACAATTCTTTGATCTAACTCCTTATACTAATGTATCTAGTATCTCTTTAGATCTTAAAATCGTAGATCCCACACTAAAGACTGCACCTAGTAGCTTTAGCTTTGAAGCTTTTGGTCTTTCAGATGAATTTCTAGATTTTCTTTTCTTTAGAAAAGAAAATGTGTATGTAAGGGTAATTGAAGGTGGCAAGTCCCTATTTAAAGGTGTCTTAGAAAAGTTTTTCAGTCGGGCAGTCTTAGACGCAACTAAAAGTATTAGCTTTACTGTAAATGATTATTCTGAACTTTTAAGAGTTTCATTTGAAAAACCTATTCAATTTCCTATTAATTTTAATCCCGATTGGCTTTATGTATATAAACCATCAGAAAAGGAGCATTCATTAGTACATCTAATGTTAGAGAAAAGTAATCTTAAAGATTTAATTGATGATGCTGGTGCTGAAGAGATTTTAGCAAAAGTGCCTGCAGTAATTATTTCGGATGGTGAGGAGCTTGAGACAATACTTTCAGCGCTTCTTTATGAGTTTGGATGTGCATATACATTTACAGGTGATGGGAAGTTACAGATTTTACCTATTTGGAGACGCGAGGTTATAGAAAGGGACGTTGACCTTTGTTCTATTGATGCTTCAAGTTATACTCTCTCAAAGAGTAGTTCTAGTAGTTATGATGCAACGAGAGTTATTTGGAGAGAAGGTAAATTTCAAAGTAAATTAGAATCTATTGAAAATAAAAGGCCACTTTATTCTGCGCCCATTAATGTTCAAGGTACTGGGAGCAGTCTTTATGTTGCGGTTTTGCAAAAGGGAGTTGTCTATCCAGACTTCGCAGATAAAATAGGTAATGCTCTTTATCAAGAGTATGATCCTAAATGGTTTGATACTGTTTATAAGTGGGATTTTAAAAGAAGAGAAGTATGGCATGACCATTATGCAATAAATGAGAATTTGGCTATAATCTCAACACATAATCTTGAGGCCCGTTTTAGTGCTGATCCTGATATTAAACTTGTTCATGAAGAATATTATCCTACCAAAGCACGCATTTGGTTTAAAAATATGTCTTTAGTTCAAGGCGCCCGTTACATTTATTATTTTGATATATATGGTGATGTTTTTTACACAATTGCTCGTAATGTATTGCAGACTGATAATGCAGATGATTTTTACAGTAAACGATTTGAATATTCAACTAGATTTATTTTTGATTCTCAGTCAGCTTTCAGGCTTTTTAATTTCTTAACTAATTTAAGAATCAAAGGACATACAATCATTAATTTTAGATCAAAGCAAGAATTAGAGCTTACTGATTTTGTACATCTTAAACTTGAAGACTTTGGAGTGGATCATTTTTTCTTGATTCTTTCAAAAAAGATTTCAGGATTTGATATGCATACTAGGCTTTATGAGTATGAGGGGATTACATGGGGAGATTATACTCATTATGATTACCTTACAACTTCTACACATATAGGTTCTAAAGATAGTCTAGAATCTATTCCTGAGGTTATAGTTGCTCCTTTTAATTATATAGAAGCAAGCTCTGATTCTTCTCTAATCCCGCATATTGTTGCTATGGGCTTTCAAGATGAAATTACAATGCAAATGGCTTTATTTTTAGCAAAACGTGTTGGAACAAGCAAAATAAGGTTGCTTCCTGGTGACTTTTATATGTACTCCTCAGTTGACATATCTAATTTAGGGATTAGGGGTTATGATGGTGTTGTTATTAGAACTGGTGGTTTTGCAAAAAATATATTCACAGCAACTCATTCATTTAAGGTATCAGGTCTAACTATATGTCAAACCCCTATGAGTGAATTGTGGATAAGGGGTGGCAATCTTAATGATAATAAAGACTTTTATTTAGAGGATAAAAAGTTTGCTAGTTATGCTACTTTAAGATTATGTTCAAGCTATAGAATAAAGGAGCATGAGCGGTCTTCTATTTATGCATCAAGTGCAAATTTTTTATATCTTAAAGACATTACATTTATTTGCAATCAAGGGGTGGCTTTAAAAACAAGTGGGGTTTTAAAGATACTTCTTGAGAATGTTACTTTTAAGTCAACAAATTGTGGATTTGCTATTCATGATGTTCGTGATATGACTCTTATTGGGGTTGAAGTGCATTCCAATAAAAAAGCATCAGTTGCAAATGGAGTTAATGCAATAATGCGCGGTGGGATTGTTAAGGGAAATCGCGAAGGCTTACACTTTAGCAAATTTTCAAGCTTTAAAGCTACTGGAGTTGAGTTTATAAAAAATTTGGGTGTTGCATTGCAACTTGATGAGGTTGTAAGTGCAAGGCTTGAGGGTAATGGTTTTGCAGAAAATAAGGTGGGTCTTAAGATTGATTCTTTAAGTTTATTTATGCGTGATTTTTTCTTAAAAAACGAGATTGGTATTTCATTTACAAAAAAATTAGATGTTGATACTCAAGTTATTGATGCAAATGTTTATGAGGGTAATTTGAGGAATAAAGAGGAGGTAGCATAATTTGGCTATAAGTGATGAGGATTTTGAAGAGATAAAAAGACGATTACAAGCTGATAATGTAAAAATACAATTTAGCGTTGGGGATATAGAGCAAGCAAAGACTTATGTTGGTAAGCTTGGAGAGCCTATTGTAGTAGAAGATAAGGAGCTTTTTGCTATTTGTGATGGTAAGAGTAGCCAAAATCGAAAGTATTATCCAATAAATAAAGGACTATTACCAGTCTTAGATGATGATACTCTAGATTCTTATGTAAAAAATTTAATTGAAAACTGTATGGAGAATACTTATCCAGGGTTTTTAACAGCAGAGTTTGTACAAGAAAACCTCAAGCTTACTAGGTTTAAATTAATTGAAGCATTTGAAGGGACGGGAAAGTTTTGCTTACCAGATGGCAGAAAACTTCCAGAAGGATGTTTTGTAAAAACAAAGTTTGGAATTTCTTATGCACCAAATCTTGAAGGTAAGTTCTTAAGGCATTATGACTCAAGAGGTGTATATGACACTATTCGTACTATTGGTCATGTTCAATATGATTCATTTGCAAGCCATTCTCATTCCTTAAATAGAAATTCTATGAATTTTGAGGGACGTCTGATTTCAAGTTTTCGTGAGCTTTACAAGTCTGGTGATTGGGCTAGTGGTAATTATGCGTTTGTACATGATATGGTTCTTGGTCCTTATGTTTCAAAGTACAACTTCCCAGATTCTACAGAATATTATGGTGATCGTGAAACTAGACCTATAAATGTAGCTTGTCTTTCGTTTTACAGATATGATTGGTAGTTTGTTATGAGCATTAGTAACAAGGATTATAAGGATTTAAAATCACGAATTGCAAATAGTAATGTTCGCATACAATTTGGAGTTGGTGATTATCTTGATGCTAAAGGTTATGAAGGAGTAGTTGGAGAGCCTATTTTACTAAAAGATAAAGGTGTGTTTGCAGTTTGTGATGGTAAGAGTATTGCAAATAGAAAGTACTATCCCATTAATAATAGTATGCAAGCAATTTTAGATGATAATTTGGATGCTGTTTTAGAACATATGATTAATTTTTTTATAGAAAAGGTTCCAGTTGGCATGCTAACTGCTAAATTCCCAGTTGAAGGGAGAAAACTTAATGGATCTAAGCTTATTGAAGCATTTACTAATACAAATAAATTTTGTATTCCAGATGGTAGGCTGTTACCACAAAATTGCTATGCAACTAAAGTCTTAGGTATGACTTATGCGCCATATCTTTTAGGTGGGTTCTTAAGGCATTATGATGCAAAAGGTTTAAATGACTCTGTTCGTACTATTGGTCATATTCAGTCTTCTTCATTAAAGAAGCATAAACACCTTATTAAGTATAAGGGCATAGATTATGATGAGCGTTATAGATTATTTAAGAGGGCTTATGGGTCAAAACGTGAGGATAGTTGGTATTGGAAAGATGGGTCTTATGCTTTGGTATATGGCATAGTGCTTGGTTCTTATGTTGCTAAGTACCATTTTCCAAAGGCAACTGAAAACGCTGGTAGTGAGACTAGACCTAAGAATTTAGCTTATCTTTCGTTTTACAGATATGATCTTTAATGCAAATTAAAAGGAGTTTTGGTTTGAGTAGTGATGAATTTGATTATAAGAGAATATTAAAAGAATCAGTTGAGGCACATTTTTTGTCTTTGGATAATTCTTCTAGTGCTCGCGAGGCATTACTTAAGGCATTTGTTGCTCGTATGTTTGAATTTTCAAATAGTAATGTTTTAGCAACAAGTTTGCATGCATATAGAATGTTTTTTGCAGTGCTTGGAATATCTGAAGTTGAGGATTTGGTTTTAGACATCATTAATAAAGAAAAATTACCTTTAAGTAGTAAGGATAGTAAAGTTTTTGGTAGTTGCGCTTATAGTGATGATGAGATTAAGAGTTTTATAAATAAGAGTGTGAGTGAATAATTTGAGATTTAAAAGACTGCCAGTTTACTTTGAAGCATACCAAAATAAACCTAATGCTGAGATTTTTGTTTATTACTCAAGTCGTGGTACTGGGAAGACTTATGATATTGCAACAGTAAATCTTGAGAGAAAGTTTACACCAGAAGGTGGTGATACTTTAGCAGTTAGAAAGAAGAAAAATAAAACAATTCAGTCAATTCATAAAGAAATTTTAGAGTTACTCAGTAGGTATAACTTAAGGCGTGAATTTAATGTGAGTAAGGCTAAGATAGAGACAAAAAATTTAATATATGGGCGCAAGCGAGCATTTGTATTTGAGGGTGGACATGATACGACGGATCTTAAATCCTATGCACATTTTAAAGATTTATGGCTTGAGGAGGCTAATCAATTTACTGAATCTGATATTGAAATGCTTGTTCCTACAATGAGAGAGCGTGGTGGTAGGATTTACATGTCAAGCAATCCAGTGCCTAGTTCGCATTGGCTTTACAAACGGTATGTTGCAAATGAAGATAATCCTGCGGTGTGTGTTATTAAGAGTACTTATAAAGATAATCCTTTCTTAAATGGAGGAGATATTGATTTATGGCTAGAGAGACAAAGACTTGCGTATCATGGTAATGATATTGGATTTCGAATTGAGGTCTTAGGAGAAGAATTTGAGTTTGGTACAGCACGGTTTATAAAAGATTTTAATGTTTGTGATGAGAGTTTTATTTCAGGGTTGCAGGGCAGTTTTTATACTGGAGTTCACATTAAGGGAAATAGGGTTTGCTTTCTAGAAGTTCTTGTTGGAAGAATTGCTTACCTTCCAGTAACAGTTGTAACTAATGCTAGTAGTAAAGTGTTACTCTCAAGAGAAGATTATGCTAGTGAGTGTGCACGTTTTAGAGGGACTTTTGTTTTGCCTTATGCTAGAGAAGAGTTAAGATTTGTTTTTTCTAAGTTTGGTAGGGGGTCTTTAATTGCAAGAAATCGTAATCTTTATGTGCTCTCAGATTATCTTATACCTAATAATCTTAATGTGGTTAAAAGAGAAGAGACTGAGGATGTAATTTTAGAGTTTAGCCAGACTGAGTATTATTATGATGAATCTTTAGGTAGGGATAGTGGTGCTGCTACAAATCTTGTTATGCAAAGGGATTTAGAGTACATTCCAGCATTTCTTAATGCAGTATCAATTTTAATGTAAGGAGGGCAGTATTTGTTTAAATTTAAATTTTTAAGAAAAAGTGAGAATGCTAGTCTAAAGTCACCCTTAATGCCAGCAAGCAATTCATTAACTGGCGACCCTTTAAGACTTGCTCATCAAATAGCAGAGATATACGCAGGATTTGCAGCATCAAGAGATATTGAGCATAAAACGGGTGATGGTCTTTCTAAGCTATTTGATAATAATTTTAGAGGGGTTATTAAGAATATGGTCTACAAAGCAATTCTTACTGGAGTGAGCGCATTTTACATAGTAGTCCCCGATTCAGAAGATCCACGTACACCCCTTAAGTGTGGATTTCCTTGTCTTTGTTTTAATTTTGGGCAAGTGTGTAATGGTGATGATTATTCTTTTGAAAATATTCATCCAACTCGTATTATAAAAATGCAATCGTCATTTTTAAATTTTGGGGCATTAGAGAAGAGTAGTAGGATTATGAATACTTTACTTGATGAGACTGTAGGGTTTTTAAAGGTTAATAATTTTACTTTTTTAAAGTCAGCAACCCTTCCATCAGTAAAAGATATGACTGCTTATGATTTAGCAGAGCTTAAGAAAAATATAGAAGGGGTACTAGACAGTAATCATAAGATGATGATACTTGGAAGAGAGGATGATATTGCAAATATTACACGCTCTGTAAGCCCTATAAGAGATGCTTTTGATATTATTGTATCTGATATAACACTTCATTCTGGGATTCCTAAAGAAGTGCTCTATCCCATATCTCCTTCTGGGGAGGGCAGTGTTGGGAATTATGACATATTTTACCTTAATATTGAGCAAATCTGTAGGCTTATGGTAGCCCCATTTATAAACTCAGTACTAGAAAAATTTGGGCTTGAGTCTAATTGGCAGTTTAAGGCTGTTAAACCTATTAGTCAAAAGGAGCAAGCAGAAATTGATGAGAAGCACGCACGTACTCTAGCCTTATATACAGAGCTTTTAAGCAAGGCTAAAGAAATGGGAGATTTAGATTTAAGTTTAAAAATTCAATCTGAACTTGAGGAGTTTTTGCAAGTTTAAAAGGAGTGTTAAGGTGATTAGGTAAAAACATAATTAATAATTTTTTTAATTTTTTAAAGGAGGTAAATATGAAAGGAGAACAATTACTGGATGAAGCATCAGTATCAAGTAGCTCATCTTCTGATGCTAGTAATGTTAGTAGTAAGGATGCTAAAGACATTGTAACAATTTCTGCTGATGAGTATGAGAAATTGATTGCAGATTCTAAGAGACTGCCAGATATGATCTCAAGGGAAGATTTTGAGAGAAGATTGGCAGAAGCTGAGAGCAATTTTATTAAAGCTAGGAAACAAGCTGAAAAGCAAGCCGAAGTTGATGCATTTAAAGATTCTAAGCTTTTAGCACATCTAGAGAAAGCTTGCGAGCAGTATGAAATTACTCCCCCATTTTCTAATGCTGGTAGCATTAAGGATGCAAAATTGGCATTCTTAGATGCTATGAAAAAGAAATATAGCATCAAATTTAAGGTTGATGAATCGGGTGATCTTGATTCACAGATTGATAATATAAGTTTGCTTGTACAAGAACTTACAGCTTACAAGCAAATGGTTAATGCTCGTAATAGGTATGTTGGTCAGATTATAAATAATACTAAAGCACAAAGACATAAGGATCGACTTGTTACTAGGGAGGTTGTAAATGCCTAATTTTGATTTTACTAAGACAGAGAAGAATTTTTTACCAGGATTTGAGCACAAATCAGGCCTTCATCAAACTGAGACTGGAATAGTTGATATTGGATCAGAGGCTATAGGTCCTGGAGATTTGGTAATAGCAAGTAAATCGTCCCCTATGGGTGATGTTTTAGTTAAAAAAGCAACATCTAGTATTCAAGAATCAGACTTTATTCGTGGATTTGCTCTTAGAAAGACAAACATAGCATCGCATGAGAGTTGTAATTACTTGCCAGGCGAATTGGTTCCTATTAGGAGATTTGGAGAAGTGGTAATCACTCTTGATGCGCTGTATTTAGATCCTAAGATTGGTCAGTACGTATTTTTTAAAGAAGGCAAGTTTGTAAGTGATGGTAAGGGAGGGGTTCAAGTTGGTAGGATCAAGGATTTAGGTGCTACTAGTAGTGATAGAGTTGGAAGGTTAGTGCTATTAGACATTCAGATTGGTCCTGAATATGATTCTAGTGGTAGTAGGAAGTTTACAGCATAGATATAGGTTAATTATAGGTTAGGAGGATTAAAGATTGAGTAGAAGTATTTTTGTAGAGTCAAGCGGTACTTACAGTGGAGATATTGTGCAGCTTGCAAGGGATGGACTTGAGGAGTTAATGCCTTACAAGATCATAAATAGAAGTGAGCTTAGACAAGGATATTATGTTGCTCGTAAGGCAGTATTAGAACATAATGTTACAGCAAGTTTTGGAGATTATAGTAATGAGATTGGAAGAAGTAGTATGTTCTTTCAAGAAATGGCATATAAAATGCATGTATTTGATACAGTACAGCGAATATCACTTAAGGATTTGATGTATGGTTCTATGAGTGAGGATGAGGTTAAGGCTAATTTGGAACTTGGGCTTATGAAGGATGCGTATCATTCAATTATTTTTGGAAAGCCAGCAATTAAGATGGAAGGGATTGCAACACTTAAGGGAAGGAGTAAGATAGCTAGTACTACGACTGCTGCATCACTAATTACTGGGAGCGCATTGCATCAAAAGGTTGTAGAGGCTAAACGTGAATCTGAGAAGTATAAGGAAAAACTTGATGGGTTTTATCATCTACTCTTACCACATAAATTTTCACATTTATTAGTAGATCTTTATAGTGAACCACAGTACATAACAGTAAAAGATGCGCTTTTAAAAGACCATAATATAGTAACTTCAATATTTAAAGGTCTTGAACATCCAATTCTTTATGAGCCAAATCCTGAAGTAATGTTTGTTCCAATGATTCCTGAAATATTCTTTAGACGTTTTGCAGGGCCTGATGGTGATTATATTCATGCTTCAATGGAGTCAGCAGGAGTTATTCATTTCCATCCACAAGAAGTTGTTGAGATTACTATTACAACTTAATATTAATTTTGACTTAAGAAGGCAATTAACTTAAGATGAGTCGTAAAATTAGAGATGATGACATTTTAAAGATGTGGATAAGTATAACTTCTCTAGAGTCTTTGCGTATGACATGCATTAGAGAAGATGGTAAGCTAGATATCCCACAAGGCCTTAAATTGCAGCTTTGTGAGTGTTTGCGTTATTCAAAGTCAATTTTAAAACTTTATTATATTAAAGGTGAGGCTTACAATAATTGGTTATTTATATTGCTTGATGTTGTATATCCAGAAGTTTTTAATTCTAGATGTGCTAAGGCTGGGCAACAGAAGGATTGTAAGTTTAGACAAGTACTTGATCAGCTTGATTTGCTTTTTCCTAGGGTTGATGTTGGTACGTTTTTGAGTATTGGTTAGGGGGCTTTTAAATTTGAGTGATATTAGATTTGATATAAAAAAATCGATCTTTGAAAGGGTTAAAAGTTTTATTGGATTTAGAATAAGGAGGAATTTTGATGTTCTAAAGACTCAGATTCCAGGAAGGCTTAAAGACATATCTAATATTGAAGCACAAGAGTCGCTTAAGGGTTTTGATATTAGGATTAAAGTTGGATCACAGCTTTCAGATATGTTAGATTCAGGCGTGGTTTATGGCCTTAATTTTCCAAAACCTAGTTTATTAAAGATTAGAAATTGGGCTTCTTATAAAGGGCTTGAGGCTGCAGCTGTTCCTATATGGCTTAAGATTAAATCTAAGGGTGCATCTAGGCAATATACAAATTGGAAAGTAAATCTTGTAAGAAATGCTAAGGATTTGCTTAAATGAAGTTTATAGAACAATTTCTTAGTACATTCAAGAAGGATTTGAAGAATTATTTATTTTATAGCAAATTGACAACAACCCAAATTTACTATAAATCTGAGATTTATACTTGTACGACGTTAAAACTGCCGGTTGTAGTTTTTGCATTAAAGAGCATAGGGGAAGTTGTCTTTAAATGTAAAAACTATTCTTTTGCATTAAGTCTTGATTTTTTAGTTTATACACATTGTAGTGATCACCCTACGCTTGGTCTTGAGATTGCAACTTTAATAGTTAATTTTTTAGTTTCAAATTATTCTCTTGAGTCATTTAGTATTGATGACTCTCAAGTGTCAGGTGAAGATTTAGAGGATGTAAATATGGTAACTGTAATTAGATCTAAGCTTGGGATTAGGCTTAATAGCAGTGATTTGGGGTGTTAAATGATGCTTTTGGAAGCATATGTAAAGATTATTTTAGTTTAATTAAGGAGAAGATTAATGGCAGAACAAAAGTTAAAAATGCCATCTGGTGCGGTTTTAGTATCAGTAAATATACCTAAATTCAAGTGGAATTTTAAAGGAGCGCAGATCAAGGATAGTGCTCCTATTGAAGGGGGATTGCCTAAAGACTTGGTTGTAAAAGATTTGCCACTCTCATTTACTAAACCTAGTAAATGGAAATCAATTAAAGAATGTGTGTTTAGAGTTAAGAGCTTGAGTTTAAATTCAAAACTAGCAAATTTTGATTTTAAAGAGGGTAGTGTTTTTTACTATCACGATTCAATGTACGAAGATTTTAAAAAAGCTTTTGGTGATAATGATGAGATTGAAGTATTGCTTTTTAGAACATATTGTATTGGTTATTCATATGCAATCAATTCAACTAAGGCTACTGAGACATTAAAGACAGTCTGTGGTTCAATTTCAGCTATTGGAAAGGTTCCAGAACAAACAGTTGAGTTTTCAGGATATTCTGTTAGAGAAACTGTTGCTAATAAGGACGAATTACTTGAGACTTATATAGAACGTTCACATTTTATAACAAGAGATATAGTAAATAAGCCTGATAGTGGGAATTATGAGATTGGTAAGCAACTACTTCCACGCAATTATGAATTTTTTGTTCTTTTTGTAAATCAGATTCAAAGTGAGGATCAGCGTACTAAGTTTATTGCTGCTGAAGGACAAATAGCAACATTTAGTCCAAGTCAGGATTTATCAAATCAAAAAATTGATCTTAAATGTGAAGTTACCCTTTCAAAACCGTTAGTTTCAATGTCTTATGACTATATTAAAGATGCGGTGTTTTTTGAAATTTAATTAAGGAGAATGTAGTTTTATGGTTATTAATGTTAATTTGTCAGGCCGTATTGAGTTGCCTTATATCCCAGATTATATAAGAAGAAGTGGAAATGTGGGTGAGAGTAAAGACGCATTTGTAATACTTGAAGGTGTAAATTATGGGTTTATTGAGGGGATTAAAGTCCTTCAAATCGAATTATTGCAAAAATTGACACTAAATTCTAGTAAAGAGATTGATACTAAGGTGGCTTTAGAAGTTACAACTCAGCAACTTGAGTTTGTAAAAAAAGTTTGGAGAGATAATGTTGTGGGGTTTAAAGGACTCTTTGATCAAAATGGTAATCTTGTAACTAAAGAAATGGTTGAAAGAGATGCAGTGCTTTTACAAGATATGCTTTCAAACTTAGCAGTTGAGATTAACAATGTGTCTGAGACATTAAAGGCAGAGGGTGCTTTAAAAAAGTCGAGCTCGCATTGCACTACATCGTCAAAAAAGACCACTACAACCAAGTCTTAAAGTATTCAGATAAGATAAATTCAGAGTTTGTAAAGAGTATGAAGCGTGAGATGAGTTGGATTAATTATAATGAAGATTCTTTAGCATATTTAATTGGCCAAGCCCTTCTCTCAAGAAATGTTAAAAGCCTTCCATGTCAAGGAGGCCTTTATGATCAAAATTATTGGTTTGTACTTGTTTTTAGTGAGCTTAATCTTTATATTAAAAAACTTGAAAGTGAGAGTGTGGATAAATGACACTTGATGAGATTGTAATTCCTATTTCAATTAATACTAGTAATGAGTCTAAATTGGATGAGATATCTAATGCGCTTAAAAACATTGCATATGAAGAATTTGAGAACTTAAAAGATTTAAAATCAAAATTAGAACATGCAACTAAATCTGGGGTCGGTTTTAATACGGTTTATAATGCTTTGCTTGCAAATACTGAGAAGAGTTCAAAGAATTTTAAAAATCTTGCAAATTCAATTAAGGGTGTTGGAGATAAGTCTAGTAATATTAAGAGCTTAAGTAGTACTCTTAAAGGTGTTGGTAAAAGCTTGTTTGATGTTAAGGCCTTTTCTAATAAGGCAGCACAAGCATTAGATCAACTTGCAGTAAGCGCATTACCAATAACACTGGTTATTAAAGTAGTTGAGAGGATAGGTTCGGCTATTACTGGAGTATTTACTGGGGCTTTAGACTCACTAGCTTCATTTAATGAAGAGGTCAGTGTATTTTCTGATATGTTAGGTGATACTGAAGTTGGGAAAGTTTTAGCAGATGATATTAGAGCTTTTGGTGAAGAGACATTATTTACTGGTGAGGCTATAAGTAATGCTGCTAAGACTATGCTCTCTTATGGCGCAGCGGCTTCTGAGGTTAGTGAGCGAATGCGCATGTTTGGGGAAGCAGCAGGGGGTAGTAGTGCTGGGCTTGAGAAGTTAGCAGAAGTTTATTCTAAAGTTGAAGCTGGGAATAATATTGCATTAGAGGACCTTTCTGAACTTCGTAATGTTGGTGTTGATATTACTGATATTTTAGCAAAAGAGGCTGAAGATGCTGGTAGTTCTTTATTTAAGATGGCAAGTGATGGTAAGCTAGGATTTAATGAATTAAGCAATGCTCTTAAAAAGGCTACAAGTGAGGGTGGTAAGTTTTATGGCAATACTGCTCGTGGTGCTAAAACCCTAGCAGAAGCGCAACTTCAAACATCTAAAATGAGTCAGAAGCTGTTTTTAGAGCTTGGGAAGGCCCTTGAACCTATGATGATAGGTTTTGAAAAGTTAAAACAAGCTTTACTTTTAGGAATTGTAGTTCCAATAACCAAAGTGGCTTCTGCAACAATTTTTTTATTTAATAAGTATGTAGAGTTTTATAAGTATATGGGTGGAACGGTAGTTTCAGGATTTAAACTGTGGTTTAATACCCTCATGATTGGGTTTAATAAGATAAAAGAACTTGTATCTTATGTTATTGGAACTTTGACTTTAGGATTTAAATTATTGTTTAATACCATGATGACGGGTTTTAGAAAAGCAAAAGAGTGGATACATTCAAGTATTCTAACTCCTCTAAGCAATATTAGTGAATCAGTAATGGATCTTTTAGGTAAGCTTAAAAGTCTTGTATCTTATGTTACTATCAAATTTGTTAGTGGGTTTAAGATTGCACTTGATCCAATTATCGAGATGTTTAAAAAGCTTACAAATTGGGTAACTAATCTTTGGGATAAGATGAAGGGGTTTTGGGGTGTTAGTAAGGATTCAGAGCAAAAGACTAATACTTCTCTTTCTAGTGATGAGGGTGGCAAAAAGGATGCTCCTGACCGAGTAAAGTCATTAAATGAAAATCTTATTAAAGACTATAAGGCTTTACAAGAACAAATTTTTATTCGTCAAAGAGAAGTAGCTCTTAAACCTTTAAAGGAACAAGAGAAGGCTACTCGTGATTTACAAGCTACAATTAATGCTAAAAATAAGGAGTTTATTAAGAGGTATGGTAAGAGTTTTAACTCTTTAACTGCTGAGAATCAAAAAACACTTGCTAATGTTGAGAAGGAGGTTAATACTTTTGCCAAGTCTAATTTTAGTTTTGTAAATGCACATAAGGATTTGCAAAATGAAATAGCAAAACTTAGTAGAGCCATTTTGGTGCTTCCATATGAAGAACAAGAAAAGGCAATGAAGACGCTTGCTAATGATATTAATAAGAAAAAGGAAGAATTTGTTTCTAAGTATTTAAAAAGTTTTGATACTCTTAATGATTCAAATAAAAATTTATTGACAGCATTGCAAAAGGGAGTTAATGAATTTGGCAAAACTGCAACTGATAGGGCATTTGTAGATGCACACAAGGCTTTACAAAAAAAGGTTATGTCAATGGAATTTGAGGTAATGATGCGCCCTTTAAAAGAGCGAGAGAAAGCTACTGCTGATATGCAATCAAAGATTAGGAAACTTTATGATGATTTTGTAGAGTCACATAAGAGGGAGTTTGATAAACTTAGTGAAGCAAACCAAAATGCTTTACTTAGACTTATGAATAATGTTGAAAATGCAATCGAAAATGTAGGTCATAGTTGGGCTCAACTATCTGATAAGATTGCAGATATGACAGAGCAAGTTTTTACTCAAGATTTAGGAAGGGATTTAGGAAAGACCTTTGTGTTGGACAAGTTTTATGATGCTGTGATGAGAGGATTAGATAGTTTAATCAGAGGATTTTATGAGTTAAGTAAAAGCTTAATATCATCAATCCCTTATGTTGGAAAGCATATAGTAGCTTATATGAACTTTATTGAAGGAATTTTTCAAGGTATTGTAGATGGTTTAGTTAAAAAGATTGAAGCTAAGCGTGATAAGGATTTAGATGAATTAGTTAAGCAAAGTGAGGTTGAACTTCTTCGTATTGAGAAAGTATTTGATCGTGAGATTGAAATGCGAAGAGATAAATTAAATGAGCTTGATGATCAGTATAGTAGAGAGATTGAATTCTTAAAGCAAGCACAAAGTAAGGGACAGATATCTGGAGAGGAATTTCAAAGACGAATTGCGCAAGTAGAGAGTGAGTATAAATCTAAAAGGCAACAAGAGAGTGGAGCACTAACTAAGGCTGAGACTTCTAAAAAGATTGAAGTAGAGCGTGCACGTAAGCTTGAAAAATTAGAAGCAGAGCGCATTAAAGCAGCAGCGGAAGTTGAAAAAGTAAAGGCAAGGTGGTGGCATTTTGGTAGATCTGCTGATATAGAGGATGCTCAAAAAATATTAGAAGAAATATTAAGAAGAATAGCAAGAGTCAAGTCAGCAGGCTCGGTTGAGGAGATAAAGCTTGCTCGTAAAGGCGCTATTTTTAAGACTACAAGGCCAACTTATATGCCTGGCTTAAGACTTATGACTAGTGAGATGGGACAGAGTGAGCTTATAAGAGTAACTCCAGCCCCGATTGATGAAAATTTGAGAAATATTGAAGCAAGAATCATTGCAGAAGAAATTAATAAAATACAGCAAAGCGAGAGAAAGAGCCCAGTAATTATTAATAATTATAATTTTAATGGTGATGTTTTGGATGCTGATAAGCTTGTGCGTATGCTTAAAGCTAGGGAGCATTCAATAGGTTTTAGGATGTCAGAATAGAAAAATGCGGCAACAATTGAAGAAATCTATTGACTTTTTTTTAAAAAAATTAAATAATATTACTTGTACACAGTAAGATAATTTATTATCCTTACTGTGTTACACCCTGAATAAGGCTAGTAACTTCTGTTACTGGCCTTATTCTTTTCTTATGTTATAATTATATCGACTCAAAATAATTATATCGACTCAAAATAATTATATCGACTCAAAATAATTATATCGACTCAAAATAATTATATCGACTCAAAATAATTATATCGACTCAAAATAATTATATCGACTCAAAATAATTATATCGACTCAAAATAATTGTATCGACTCAAAATAATTGTATCAACTCAAAGTTGAATAGAAGATATATATGATTTGTTAATTTTATAGTATTATAGATACTAGTATTATAAGTAAAAAGGTTATATACATGATAAGTAAAGGTAAGCCAACAAAAGGTCATAATATTGAGTTTAGTATTGTAGTCTCTTTAAGACTTAATTTTGAATTTTTGATTCGTAATATTTGGTTAATATTATTTGCTTTGTTTTTATTTTTCTTTAATGTGTTGCATTCACATAGAGGGATTGCAAGTTATACTGTTGGTAGTAGTTCTAAGCTGTATTTCACATTGCCTTTTACAATAGTCGTTATAATAGTACCATCTTCAATATTATTGTATTTTCTTTATTTATTAAGGAAGCGTGTTACTGAAGGTAGTGTTAGGATTTCAGTATTTGCATGCTTAGAGAAAATTGCGATATTTGTATTATTAGTGATAGGACTTATAACGCAATCTGTAAGTTCATGGATGAGCTTTGAGAGTTTCTTTAGCTTGATGTTTGAAGATACTATTAAGGACACTGTTTTGAGTACTCAAAAGAGTCAGATAGCAAAAGAGGAAGGTATGCGTAAGCTACTCTTTGATAAAGAGAAGATAATTGAAGGTGAAATAGCTAGTATTGATATTAAGGTTAAAAATAACAATGATCGTATAGAGTTTGCTAAAAATAAGCATTTAAGCTTGGACTACACTTATAGAACCATGAAGCAAGATTACATGAGAGAGATTGAGAATGCAAGTAGGGAGAATAAGGAGTTATTTAATCAAAGGAATGAGTATTTAGAGTCTTTGCAGGATTTGAGGTTTAAGTTTAGCAGTTTAATTGAAAGGGCTGCTGTAAATAATAATAAGTTTAAGGCAGCTAATGTTTTAAATGGAACATCTGCTGTTATTGCTAGAGATGATTATCTTAATATAGTTTTTGTTTATTTATTATTATTATTGTCTGTTTGTCTAGATATATTTTTAGCAATGGTATTTTGCATAATACAAAATGCGTATCATAAATTTTATGAACAAAAGTTATTGCACTTAGTTCCATTACCTACAAGATTACCTACAAGAAGTGGGGTTGGTGTGAATAAAAAGGTTAAAAATCATCAAATTTCAAGTTTAGAAAGGAAAAAGAGAGCATCTAAAAGGGTTGATGAGTCACTTGAATTTATTGTATCTAATTTAGAAGATGATAAGCGTACAATAAAGCCTTTAAGGAAAATTAATAAAGAGACAAATGTATCCGCTTATCAAATAAAAAAATATTTATCAGATTTAATGGATAGAGGTTTTATTATAAAGAATAAAAAAAGACTTGTACTTAATAATGATGCTGCAATTGGAAAATTGTAATGTGATTTGTTGTGTTATTAATATTGTATTATTTATTCAATAAATTTGATGATTTAAGCTAAATAATAGTATTCTTTTGTTTTAGAGTAACTAATATTTGATCTTAAAAAAGAAGGAGAATATTTATGCCTAAGGAAATAAATAGTAGTTTGTTATTACTGGTAGCGTTGATCGTAATAAGTTGTGATCAACGTGTAGAAACACAAGGAACTGAATTGAAGAAAATAATCCCAAAAAAGACAGAATTTAAACCAGTAAAACCAATTGGTGTAAGTGAGCCATCTCCACTTCTGTCCAGTTTTGGAGGAATCCTTGAAGTAAAGCCATATGATCAAAAAAGAGAAGTTAAAGAGGAACAGGACCAAGGGCTACTAATTCCTGAAGAAGAACAAAATCTTGAAGAAGAACAAAATCTTGAAGAAGAACAACGAAATCGTGAAGCTTTACTTTCTTCATGTTTAAAAGAGGCTAGCCTTCCAATAAATTTTGATGCAGTGCATAAGGAAAAGTTACATTTAGATTTTATAGAAGGGGTACCAAGACATGTAAAGACAAAAGAGGAGGCTTTAAAGCAATTTGATGGAATAAGATATATATTTTATATTTTAAAGCCTAGCTTTAAGAGTTCAAGACCCTATAATAGTATGGGTGAGGGTTATCCATCTTTAATCTTTGATGATATATTTAACAATAGGAAATTGTTGAATTATAATTTCCGTGCAGACGCCATTTATGCTGCTTTTGGGCATGATAGCAATTTTATCTATGCGTTAGCATTTGGGATACATAAAATGTTATTTTCCCGCCCTCGTATTACAGGTGTTGCTAATGAAATTATTGAGAGAAAATATGAGACTGAGCAAAGAAAATATAAAGAAGTTATCTTGAGTTTATTAAATATGATAGGTCCGATGGCTGCTTCTACTTTACGTTTGTTATGGTTTAAAATGAGCGACCCTGTGCATTATAAAAATTTTAGTATTAAAGCTACTAAAGAAGAGCTTATAGTACTTAATCATGCAGTGGAGAAATATATGAATATGTTAGAAAAGATGTATGTTAGGATTTATGAGGTTATAGATTGTGCAATTGGAAAGAAAGATCATTCTCCAGAAATTTTTTACGATACATTTAATGCGCTGATTAATAGTAAAAGTATTAAGGAGGGGGCTAGAGCTGTTTCATATGAGGCTTTCGAGATTAGAAATTTGATGGAAAGAATATTAAATAGAGATTAAATTGAGTGAAAGCGTTCAAAAAATATTTAGCTTTAAACCCACAAGAGATATTGGGATATATTTGTGTAATATTAAGTTCAAATATCTATAGAACAAAATTTAATGAGTTTTTAAGAACTGACTTTGCAAAAATCATTTTTGTAGATTCAGTGAAACTATTTGAAAAACTTAGTAAATTAGGAATGAATCTAATTAATGCACAATTATTTAGAAATTTAATTGATTTAGATAAGAGTGTTGGTGTTCATATATCAAAAGTCAATGAAAAACGTATTGTAGAAAAAGTTGAATACTTGAAAGACAAAAAAGAACTTATTTATAGTGATAATTGTAAATTTATAAATGTTCCTTTTAAGGTATATGAATTTAGTATTGGTACTTATAGGGTGCTTAAAAATTATCTTAGATTTAGAAAGGGAAAGAGAATTAAGTAATGATGAAATTGAACACCTTGAAAATGTGATTAGGGTAATTAATTATACGTTTGATATTCAAGAACAGATTGACTTGATAATTTTTAATTTACAAGAATTTAGTGATGATAGTGACTTATCAAGTTTGTCATTGGTAAGTTAGGTATTTATCTAAAGTATATTTAAGGATAATGGATTTTATAATATATGGTTTTGTTATATTCTCTTATTTTTTATTTCACTTATTTTTTAAATAAAGTATACTAATAGTATAGTAAGGAGAAATTTATGGGACTAGCCCAACCAATAGTTACGCAACAAATGGTAGTAGCAGAGCTTACTAAAGCAGGAATTGATAGAGATATTGCTATTGATTTATCTTATAGGTACTATAGGAATGAGTTAACGTATAAGGATATTGAGTATTTAGAAAATACTTTTAATCTTAAGCTAGAAAAAGTAGAGGCTAACTTAAAGTCAGATATAAAGGATTTAGATAATAAGATAGAGAATGTAAGGAGTGAATTAAAATCAGATATTAAAGACCTAGATAATAAGATAGATAGTGTAGAGAGTAATTTAAATGTAAAAATAGAGAATGTAAGGAGTGAATTAAAATCAGATATTAAAGACCTAGATAATAAGATAGATAGTGTAGAGAGTAATTTAAATGTAAAAATAGAGAATGTAAGGAGTGAATTAAAATCAGATATTAAAGATCTTGATAATAAAATAGATAATGTAAGAAAAGACATAGAAATTAATAAAATGGAGTTTAAAAGTACATTAAGGTTACACAATTGGATGTTTGGAACAATTATTACTATATGTCTAGGAATATTATTAACGTTAATATTTAAGTAGAAGGGATGATTGTTTTATTTAGTTTAATTTATATATTTCATAATAATTTATTATAGTTGAAATTTAAAAATATAAGAAATGTATTTTGTAGTGAGTTATGTAGTATTTAGTGTGTGTATGTCTATGTTATAGATGTTGTCTAAGTATTTATGATTGATTGTTTTATGATTTCTTGCATGTATTACCAGTTTTGTTATGTTAAAATATAGATGTGTAACTAGTTTGTGTAGTTCTGGGAATTTAAGCATAAATTTGTTGAAATTATTGTCTATATCATTGTGTTCAAGAATATTGATTGTTGATAAATATTCTTGTCTTATTTTGTAATATATGTCTTTGAGTTTTTTATGAACGTGTTCATATTGATAATTGTCTTTGAGTTTTTTATGTTTTATAAGATAACGGAATATTCTGATGTCTTCATGTGTGTTAGTAAACATTGCATTTAAGTCACCTATTTCATATAGGATATAAGCAGCTTGGTCAGGATTTTTATGTTTGAGAGCTTTGATGAATTTGTAGGATTTTTCAAATAGAGGTTTATGTTCTTTAGGTACGATATCTGTGTCTTTTGACATTGGCCAGCGTAGGCTTGTAGAAAAAGCACCTTCAAATCCACGTGAGAGTTCTTTATCAGGTTTAGATTTAATATTTTCGATGTCTTTCATAAAAAATGGACCAAGGTTTTTCAAGTTATTAAAATTGGTTTTCCAGTCTTTGACACGTATTAATTTTCTTGTGAAATAGCCGTACTTATCGTGATCGTAATATTCTTCTTCAGATATAGAGAAGTTATGAAATATAGCGAAGATATTAAATAAAGGAATTAATAATAAAAGAATTTTTAACATTGTTAACCTTTAATAAAAGGATACTTTATTTATGCAAAAATAACAAGGTTATGTATAATGATTTGGATAATACTAATAATAGGTGTTAATTATATTTGCAATATTTGTTTTTTTCTTCTGTTGATTGACTGTGTATGCATTTATATAGGAGGTTGTAAATATTAAAATATGCGTGGGTAGCAAGTTTATGAATTTCGATGAATTTAAGCATGAATGTATCGAAATTATTATCTGTATACTTTTGTTTAAGTATATTGGTAGCTAAATCGAGATCATGTTGTGCTTTGTAATATATGTTTTTGAGTGATTCAAAAGTTTTTTTGTATTCAGGATTTTGTTTGATTGCGTTTTGTGGTTTTTCATAGTTGAAACCATATATAGTTTCTCGTGTGTGATCAAAGGTTGTGCCTAATGTATATATTTCATATATTAGATAAGCAGCTTGGTCAGGGTTTTTGCGTTTGAGAGTATTTAAAAATGAGAAATATTCTTTCATTGTGTCTTGGTGTCTTCTAAATATATGATTTCTTGATAGTGGGTGACATATAATGTCATCAGGGGTACAAGATATAGAGAAATCTTTTTCTGATAGATTGAATAAGGATTTGATTTTTTCGATTTCATTTGTGAAGGATGGACTGAGATTTGTCAAGTTATTAAAGTTAGTTTTCCAATCTTTGACACGTACTAATTTTCTTTCTTTTTCAATGTATTTGTTATGTTCTTTTTTAGATATGGGGGATAGATTAGTGATAACAGTTAGTAATAATAGTAATTTTAGCATTATAGATAGGATACTTTAATTAGGGAAGAAAGGCAAGTGTTTTATATGTGAAAATGGTTAGGGCTTAACAATCATAGTGTGCCCGCGGCAGGATATATTGTACTAATAACAATTAAACTA
>NZ_CP075087.1 GCF_023035295.1 Borrelia coriaceae | reverse complement strand
ATATAATTTGTTTTTAGTATAGAAGTGTTTGGCTAATAATAATGAACAAAGTTGCCTCAAATAAATACATAGTTACCTCAATTCTATACATAGTTGCCATGAAAATGAACAAAGTTGTCTCTTAACATTTTTTATTTTTACGAGTTGCATCTAAAATGAGCAAAGTTGACACAAAAGTATACAATAGTTGCACTTAAAATACACCAAAGTTGACATTTTTCTATATGCAAATACACTACGGACTAATTCACAATAAAGCCTAACAAAATTACTTCTTCACATCAAACAGTACAAAACTCAATAACAAAAATTTTACTAACTCTAACTTTACAATAGATAACACTCTTTATAATAAGCTATAGACAAATCAAATATAATTTGAAACTTTCATAATATTCACTAATTGATTTAGAAAATTATTCTAACATAGATTAAATTTAAATTAAATAAAATATTTACTACTCTTTAAAAGATATAAAAATCGCTGCAAAAAAATATTTTCCTTACCTCTCCACTGTACTAAACACCTCTATACTAAACGCTACTATTCTTATAATTTGAAAACCCCCTCAGAATAACACCCATTAGTATATATTAGTATCCTATACACATATCTCTTCCAATTTACCTACTTTTACTGTATAATTATACTCAAGGAGACTATCATGGGACTTCCTCAACCAGTAATTACTCAGCAAATGGTTATAGCCGAACTTACTAAAGCCGGCATTAACAAAGATATTGCTATTGATTTATCTTACAGATATTACCGCAATGAACTTACTTACAAAGACATTGAGTTTTTAAAAGAAAACTTTGATATAAAACTTGAAAAAGTTGAAGGGATGTTACAAGCAGAAATTCAAAAAGTTGAAGCAAGTTTACAATCTGAAATTCAAAAGGTTGAAGCAAATTTACAGTCTGAAATTAAAGCTGTAAAAACTGAGCTTGACAACAAAATTGACAATAAGTTCAATGAACTCGATAACAAAATTGATAACAAATTTAATGAACTCGATAACAAAATTAATATTGTTGAGAATAACTTAAATAACAAAATTGACAATAAATTCAATGAACTTGACAATAAAATTGACAACGTTGAGAATAATTTAAATAACAAAATTGACAATAAATTTAATGAGCTTGATAATAAAATTAATAATGTTAGAAATGAACTAAAATCTGATATTAAAGACCTTGATAATAAAATTGATAATAAATTCAATGAACTTGACAATAAAATTGACAACGTTGAGAATAACTTA
This sequence comes from Borrelia coriaceae, assembly GCF_023035295.1. Lineage (NCBI taxonomy): Bacteria > Pseudomonadati > Spirochaetota > Spirochaetia > Spirochaetales > Borreliaceae > Borrelia > Borrelia coriaceae. Next base: position 22,301 of record NZ_CP075087.1, on the reverse strand, counting down.
AATAACAAAATTGATAATGTTAGAAATGAATTAAAATCTGATATTAAAGACCTTGACAATAAAATTGATAACGTTAGCAATGAGATTGCTCTTGTTAGAAAAGACATGGAAATTAATAAAATGGAACTTAATAAAACTTTATCCGAATTTGATAATAAATTAAAACTTCACAAATGGATGTTCACAACCATTATTACCATCTCTATAGGAATATTATTAACACTGATATTTAAATAAGCAAGTGCAAATTTGCTTATTCACATAAATCATAATATCATATAACTCTATATAATTGTTATCTTACCCTTCTTAAATCCTTTACTTTGCTTCCCTTGTAACCTTTCAAAAGGTACTTCCCTTTTACCCTCTAACACATCAACAGGTTCAATGTCACCATCCCCAACTTTACTATCAACAGACTCCCTTTCTAAACCACCAAGCAATAATTCATTATAATCCTCAAAAATCATATCCAAAATATTACTCATCAAAGCACCTTGGATTGTTTCACATTCATAATTATCACCAACTCTATTAATTATAATTCCATGACCAGCTCTATGTTTCTTTCCTACCCAATCCTTAAGATATGCATATACATACTCATAGTCAATATCTTCAGAACTAAGTATTGGAAAGTTAATTATTTTCTTATCTGTACTCTTAGATTGTACTTCACGGCTCATGTACGTATTCCAAAATCTATGCCTTTTTATATAACCTTTTTACTAAATATTTCAAATTAAATCTCATTTACTCTCCTTTTCTTTTAAATTCTCATTGTGGCCTACATCTTCAATCATTATTCCCAAATTCACCATACCCAGCCCCTTAGTAGTTTTAAATCCTCCAAACTCATCTCTAATTGCAAATTTAACCATATCCTCCTCATTTGAACTAGCACATATCATGTTATCCTTCCCATTATTTGATATATCCAACCCAACACACCTTTCCTTACTCCTTTCCAAACTAGCAAGCATGCTTTCTCTAGCTTTCTTTTTTAAATTCAATTCTTCTTCTCTAGCCTTTTTAAGTCGCTCTTCTCTTTCTTTTGATTCTCTTTCAAATAAACCAGTTAAATATTTTTGCAGACTAGCAGCTTCTCGTTTTCGTTGCTCTTCTCTTTCTTTTGCTTTTTCTATCTCTTTTTCTTTTAATTCTTCTACATTTAACTGCTCTTTAGCCCTTTTCTCCTTAATAACAGATGCTTTTTTAATTCCTATTCGTAAATTATCTCCATAAGTCGCTTTAACCGCACAAGGACTCTTGTACTTATTGGGATACCAATCCCTAAACCTGCCTTCCCAAATAACAGCATAATCGCTAATAACACCGTCACTACGCCTCATCATCATCCAAATCTTATACTTGTACCTATTACCAAACTGCTTTAAGAAATGTTCTAAAATATCTTCGATGTAATATTCACTTTGGTACTCATCTATTGCAGTCTCTAGATTGATTAGGGCATTGATGTATGTTGCATCGTTGTTACTGTATTTTTTTATTTGGTTTAGATAATTTTTATTGATTTTATGTTCACAAATGAGCCTTGTCTCTACATCACTCCTTTTAAATCTACACTCTTCTTTTTTTAGTTTACTTAAATTAGTCTTCTTAAGAAGCAATTCTTTAGAATTCTTATTATTGCTTATGTTAGCTTCATTAAATACACAAGATCCGATTACACGTGACATTGGTGTTATTTTATTACCATCACTTGAGTTAGATGTCCTATTTTTTTTACTTACCTTAGCTAGTATTCCGAATTTTTCAAGATTTGTATAATTAAATTCTGTATTGTCAGCATCTTTATCGAAATTACCAATAATTATTTTGTCTTTCAGATTTTCTTTAAGTAATTCTTTTAAATACTCTAAAATTATTTCTTTGTGCAAATGTGCAAGTTCCATGTTTTGTCTATAATGAGAAATGCTTCCCTTGTTCTTTCCAAGTCTTCGAATTTTAGATTCCAATAGTCCCATTTCATTTAAGAGTTTAATATCTCTTGCAATTGTTCTTTTGCATACTCTTGTATAGCCATCATTTTCTAATAGCTTGATTACTATACTGTAGATGTCACTTGCTGAATACCCATTGGCTCCACATGATTCTTTGTAATTTTGATTCTTAATGTTTATTGCCCAATAAATTTTAAGCATTCGATGATAGCGTTTTAATATTTTCGTTATCTGTGATTTAACTTGTGATATACAAATTTTTTTTATATTAGGAGATATTTTATCTTTATTTAATACTATAAGTGACTTTAGTATTGATTGTATTTGGCTTTTGGTATTATTTGAATTGATATTTTTTTTGTCTTTTGTTACACTATTCATAGGTATTTTTTGATTTGTTCCAAAGTTTAGATTTTCACTTTTACATGAAGCTTTGGAAATTTATATATTTATTATATATAAAAATTTCACTCTTGACTAGGCTTAAAGTCGAGGTGATTTTTTTTATGCACCATTCTCTTATCCCCCCAAACACCTTGGAAACGACTTTAGCTAACCAATATATATAATAAAAATTTAATATTTCTGATTGTATATATTGCTATAAATATTAAATCGGAACCAATATAACATTTTTTGTTAATAAGTTTATTATTGAGTTATTTAAATTATTTTTCTTATTTCTGTTTTTTTCATATTTTATATCTCTTTTGTTAATTTAAATTACTGCTTTGATAATTGTGGTTGTATTGATGTTTTAGATGTTGATTTTGTAGTTCTTAATACCTTAGCATGGAGCAAAGATTGAATTTCTGAAACAATCATAAAGTAAGGCAATAATTGTTTTTGGTGAATAATTTCAAGAACTTAATTCACAACAAAAGTATGTAAAACTAGTTAGGTCAGAAAATTTTAAGGAGGTTGGAGTAAAGTGTATTATCTCTTAATCAGAGATTGAGAAAGTACATACCATTGTTATTGTAATGGAGCTAATTATTTAAAGGTTGCTCAAATCTATTGTACAAGGTCTTGCAAAAGATAACCAAGATGCATTCAGTAGGCTTTAGTTATGGGATTCAACTTGCATGTACTGGTGCTGCTGTAGAGAAAATATTTAGTTATTTCTTGAATATAACAATTCATGTCAAATTAATTTCATCACAAGTGGGGGTGTTTATCACAAATTGATAATTTCATCACAAGTATTTAAGGGTATGTAAAAGTTTGTTAGTTGTATGGTACTATGATTTAAGATAGAGGTATTTTAATGATACGTCAAGATGATAACAAAGATATTAATGTTCAATTTAGTATTGTAGAGTCTTTAAGATTTAATTTTGAATGTTTGATTCGTAATATTTGGTTAATATTATTTGCTTTATTTTTATTTTTCTTCAATGTGTTGCATTCACATAGAGGGATTGCAAGTTATGAGGTTGGTAGTAATTCTAAGCTTTATTTCACATTGCCTTTTACAATAATCATTATAGTAGTACCGTCTTCAATATTATTATATTTTTTACATTTGTTAAGGAAGCGTGTTACTGAAGGTAGTGTTAGGATTTCAGTATTTGCATACTTAGAAAAAATAGCAATATTTGTATTATTAGTGATAGGCCTTATAGCGCAATCTGTAAGTTCATGGATGAGTTTTGAGAGTTTCTTTAGCCTGATGTTTGAAGATACTATTAAGGACACTGTTTTGAGTACTCAAAAGAGTCAGATAGCAAAAGAGGAAGGTATGCGTAAGCTACTCTTTGATAAAGAGAAGATAATTGAAGGTGAAATAGCTAGTATTGATATTAAGATTCAGAATAACAATGATCGTATAGAGTTTGCTAAAAATAAGCATTTAAGCTTGGATTATAGGTATAAAACCATGAAGCAAGATTACATGAGAGAGATTGAGAATGCAAGTAGGGAGAATAAGGAGTTATTTAATCAAAGGAATGAGTATTTAGAATCTTTGCAGGATTTGAGGTTGAAGCTTAGCAGTTTAATTGAAAGGGCGGCTGTAAATAATAATAAGTTTAAGGCAGCTAATGTTTTAAATGGAACATCTGCTGTTATTGCTGGAGATGATTATCTTAATATAGTTTTTGTTTATTTATTATTATTATTGTCTGTTTGTCTAGATATATTTTTAGCAATGGTATTTTGCATAATACAAAATGCGTATCATAAATTTTATGAACAAAAGTTGTTACACTTAGTTCCATTACCTACAGGAAGTGGGGTTGGTGTTAAGGAAAAGATTAAAAATCGTCAAATTTCAAGTTCAAGAAAATATAAAAAACCCTTGCAAAGGGTTGAAGAAGTACTTGGATTTATTGCATCTAATTTAGAAGATGATAAGCGTACAATAAAGCCTTTAAGGAAAATTAATAAAGAGACAAATATATCTGAGTATAGAATCAGGCAATATTTATCAGACTTGATGGGTAGAGGTTTAATTATAAAAGAAAAACAAAGACTTATACTTAACGTTGATGATACATTGAAACGATAATTTGATTTTGCTAATAAATTAATTGATGAAATTTTCATAGATGTTATACTTTTTGATATTTTTTTTGTATATAATACAAAGATAAAAATTATGGTAAACATGAAGCAAAAGGTTTACCTAGTATAGGCGCTATATTTTAAGGGCTATCATTTCAATGATTGGAAATATATTTCATTATAAGTACTGAGCTGTCACTGATAATATTATTGGTGTAGTCAATTAAGTGAACTAGTGATAAATGAAGTAGTAAATAGGTATTAGAAATACTTGATGTAATAATTAGGAAAACAGTAAGTAGTAATCTATAGAAAGTAAGAAAGACTGATGAAGGAATAAAGTATTCTTAGATTATTGGTGGTTCTACAGAGATTAGTGCTGCTAAGAATTAAGTGGATCAATCTTCAAACTAAATAAATAATAAGAAATAGATAACTAAAAAAGTTATTTGGGGGAAACACTTTTCTTTTATAGGAGAGTGGTTTTCCTTTTTTTATTTGTGTCTAGTCTCTTTAGTTAAGGATAGGATGAAAGGAGGCACGTAATATATGACTAAAAATATTAAAAATATAAATATAAAAAGTATTTGTGCAACATTATTTATCTCTCTATTTCTTTCTTGTAATAATTCAGGAGAGAGTGCAGAAGCTGAACAAAGATTAAATACAGTACTAATGGATGTAGGTAGGAGCGCTGAAGATGCTTTTTATTCTTTTATTGATCTTATATCAGATACATTAGGATTAAGAGTAACCGCAGGGACAACTAAAAATAAAATAGGAGAATATTTTAGCGGGTTAGGTGAGAAACTTGGAAAAGCAGCAGATCAATTAGAAGAAGTAGCAGTAAAAGCAGTAGCAGATGTTGATACAGATGGTCTGTTAAATAAGGCAATTAAAGAAGCAGTTGATACAGCTAAGGGGGTTTTAGATACATTAAAAGGACATCTAGAGTCTTTAAAGGATATAGGTGATGCTAATCAAAAAGTAGGTGAGACAGAAAATACTAGTAGTAGCGCTAAGGAAGGAAAAGCAGCAGATGATGCTGCATTAAAGAAGGTATATAAAGCGTTAAAAGGGATAGTGGATATTGCTATAACAGATGGAAGTATTAAAGCATTAGAATCAGGATCTATAACATTACAAGCAACTAATAGTAAGGATGGAGCTAAGATATTAGCTACAGATCAGTCTCACAAACCAGGAGCAGCAGTGGGAGATAAAGCAGCAGTAATACTGTCAAAAGTAAGTGGGGCGGAAATGCTAGCATCGATAGTTAATTCAAAAGAAGAGGATCCACAATTAACAAAAAATGCAACTGGAGAGACAACTGCTATGAGTTTTGCAAGAGGGAATAAAGGTGGAGATTACTTAGCACAAGATGATGCTAAAGCAGCTGCAGTAGCAGGAGGAATAGCATTACGTTCATTAGTTAAGACAAGCACATTAGCTGCAAATAATAGTGGTGATGATAAAACAGTACAAGCATCAGGAGTAACAGCGGTAAATAAGTTATTGGGAGCGGTAGAAGATATAATTAAAAAGGCAGTAAAAAATATTCTTAAAGCAGTAAAAGAAAAAATAGATCAGGCAAGAACTTCAAAAATATCGGTTTCAGAGTTAGGTCAGCAATAAAATACGAATTAAGTTGATTATTTACAAGTAGGAGTAGAAGGTAAGTTTAGAGGTAATTCTAAGTTGCCTTCTATTTTTTAATTTAAAGTAAGTTATAAAAATTAATCCTAAAACTATTCCTTTAACTACTGAAGCTAATAATCAGTAATTTAGAATTTAGATTTAATAAAAGATAAGTAAACTAAATAATAAAGTCGTTAAAGAAAAACACTTCTCTTTGTAAGAGTTGTTGTCCTTTTTTGTGTATAACCTTTTTAGTTAAGAGATAGTGATAATGGAGGCAAGTAATATATGAAAATAAATATTAAAAATATAAATATAAAAAGTATTTGTGCAACATTATTTATCTCTTTATTCCTTTCTTGTAATAATTCAGGGGAGGAATTAGAAAAACTTCAGAAGGATAAGCAGTTCTACTCTTCAATTGCTAAGTTAGGTAATGACTTCTTAGATATTTTTACTTCTTTTGGTGAGATGTCTAATAGTGTTTTAGGGTTTAATACTGAAACTAAAAAGTCTGATGTTAAAGATTACTTTAAGAATATAGAAAAGAGCTTAACAATAACTAGGACAACGCTTGATGAAATTGTTGCTAATATGGAAAAAGAAAACAATCGTAACGCTTCTGGAACAAAGGCTGCTGTAATAACTTTAAATGACAAATTAGATAATATAATTAAAGGAGCTAAGGCTGTTAGTGATGCTATTGCTGATGCTAGTGACCCAATTGGTAATGTTGCTGATGCTAGTTCTCCTGCAGGTGTTGAGGGTAAAATTGAGAGCTTAATAAAAGGAATTAAAGATATAGTAGATGTAGTTCTTAAAAATGAGGGTAATGCTGAAGCTGGGGATGATAAAAAGGCTGAAAACCTTACTAAAAGAACCGGTGGTACTACTGCTGGTGAAGCGGGAAAGTTGTTTGATAATAGTACTCATGCTGGAGATGCTGCTAATTCAAAAAAAGCGGCAGCTGATGCGGTTAAAGCTGTGGGAGCAGTAACTGGTGCTGACATCTTGAAAGCTATGATTAAATCCAGTGGAGATAATAAAAAAGATGGAATTATTGCAGGTACTATAACATTAAGAGCAATGGCAAAAGATGGCAAATTTGCTGGTCCTAATTCCAAGACTGATGAGGCTGCTGATGCGATTAAAGGCGCAGCAATAAGTGCAGTTACTAAAGCATTAAGTACATTGACTATTGCAATAAGAAAGACAATTGATGAAGGACTTAAGGAAGTTAAAAAAGCAATGAAGATTAATCCTGATGATACTCCTGTAATTTCTGATAATAATATTTCTGAAACTAAAAAGTAAACAAGCAGAATTAATACGCTATAAATAATTAAATAATAGAGTCATTTAAGAGGAACAAGTTGCCTTTTATTTAGAGGATATTGTTTCTCTTTTTTTATATCTAGCCTCTTTGGTTAAGGTGAGGGAAATAAGGAGGGAGGCACGTAATATATGAAAATAAATATTAAAATATTAGAATAAAAAGTATTTGTGCAACATTATTTATTTCTCTATTCCTTTCTTGTAATAATGGAATAGAAGAACTTGAAAAGAGAAATACTTTCTTATCCTCACTTGCTAATTTAGGTAATGACTTCTTAAATATCTTCACTTCTTTTGGAGAGATGACAGGTACTGTTTTAGGGTTTAATAAGGATACTAAAAAATCTGATGTTGGGAAGTATTTTAAAAAAGTACAAGACACTGTACAAGGAACTAAAGATAAGCTTAAGGAAATTGTTGCTAATATGGAAAAAGAAAATAATCCTAATGCTGATGCTGTTAAAAAAGAAGTAGAAAAATTGGTTAGTGAAAAACTTGATACAATAATTAAAGGAGCTAAGACTGTTAGTGATGCTATTGGTACTACAGGTGAAGACCTACTTGGTAATGTTGCTAAGGCTGCTGCTTCCAAGGCTGGTGGAGTTCCTGGTACTAAAGTAGGTGAACTGGTAGAGGGAATTAAAGGCATTGTAGATGTAGTGCTTCAAGGTAAAGGAAACTCTGAGGCTGGTGATACTAAGAAAGCTCAAGAGAGCTCTAGTAGGAGTACTGGTACAGATGCAAGGAAATTGTTTGATGGAACTGCTTCTAATATTGATAGTAATGCAAAAGATGCTGCTAACGATGCATCAAAAGCTGTTGCAGCAGTAACCGGTGCTGATATATTGCAAGCTATGGTTAAAGATAAGGGGGATGCTGCTAAGTTAGCTATTAACAATGCAACAGTTTCAGGTACTAGTCCTATTGCTGATAGTGATGCCAGAGATGTTGCCATAGCGGGAGGTATAGCGTTAAGAGCTATGGCTAACGGTGGTAAATTTGCTAATGGGCAAACTAATGATATTGCTGCTTTAGTTCAAGGTATAGCAGTTAGTGCAGTTGCTAAAGTATTAAATACACTTACAATAGCAATAAGAAATACGATTGATACGGGACTTAAAACAGTTAAAGAAGCTATGAAAATTAACCCTGAAGCTACTCCTGTAACTACTGAAGCTGCTGGCACTGTTACTAAATAAAAAAAGATAAGTAAATTAAATAATAAAGTCATTTAAGGGAAACGCTTCTATTATAGGAGTTGTTTTTCTTTTTTTTGTGTTTAGCCTCTTTAGTTAGTGGGTGGGTAAAAATGATGCAAGTAATATATGAAAATAAATATTAAAAATATTAGAATAAAAAGTATTTGTGTAACATTATTTATCTCTATATTCCTTTCTTGTAATAGTGGAGTAATAGAAGAACTTGAGAAGAAAAATACTTTTTTTGATTCTCTTGTCAAAATAGGTCATGTATTTCAAGAAATGTTCGGTTCCTTTGGTAATTCTATTGGTGATGCATTAGGATTTAGTGCTGTTAAATCTGATGATACTAGAGATAAAATAGGAAAACACTTTGAGAAAGTAGGAGAGGGATTAAAGAATACTAAGACTAAATTAGAAGAGTTATCAAAACAAATAGTTTCTACTTCCCATGCTGATACTAAAGAAGTTGAGGCTGTTATTAGCACTGCTAGTGAAATGCTTACAAAATTAATTGACTCTGTAGCTAAGATAGCTGAAGTAACTAAACAAGCTGGTGAGATTGTGGCTATAGAGACTGGTGGTGGTAATGCTGTTGGTGCTCACAAGGAGAGTGTTGATGTTATTCTTAAAGAAGTTAAAGAAATAATAGAAACTGCCAAAGAGTTTGGTATAAATATTGAAAAAGGAAATCCTGGTAATCTTGTAGAAAAAGGTGATGATAAAGCAGGGGCAGCACTTGTTGGTAAAAATACTAATGCTCAGAAACCTGATGCTAAGGCTGGGCCTCTACTAGCAGATGAAGTATCAAAAGCAGATCCATGGGCAATGATAGATAAAATTCAAAATGCTAATACTTCTACTGCTTCTCTTAGTGAAAACAATAATAATGAAGCTGGTGCGCTGGCTACGAGAGTACCTGGTGGTGCTAATCAAAATGGTGCAAAAACTAATGCAGACTTAGCAGCAGCTGTTGCTCTTAAGGCCATGACTAAAGGTGGTAAATTTGCTGCTAATAATTCTGCTGAAGAGGCTGGAGCAGTTAAAGCGGCTGCTGCTAATGCTGTAAATAAGGTATTAGGAATACTTGATGTAATAATTATTAAAACAGTAATAAAAAATCTAGAAAAAGTAAGAGAGGTTGTTAAAAAAATAGAGTATTCTGAGACTACTGGAACTGGAACAACGGAAGCTAATCCTGCTAAATAAATAGAAAAAGTAAGTAAATAATAAAGTCATTTAAGGGAAACATTGCTCTGTGTGGGAGTAGTTTTCCTTTTTTTAGTGTCTAGTCTCTTTGTTTATTAAGGTATGGGTAAAGAGTGCACGTAATATATGAAAATAAATATTAAAAATATAAATATAAAAAGTATTTGTGCAATATTATTTATCTTTTTATTCCTTTCTTGTAATAATTCAGGGGAGAATGCAGAGGTTAAAGAGAAGCTTAGAACAGGGCAAGCAGTTACGGCTGATGGGACAGTGATTGATTTAAAATTAGTAGGTGATAAGGCAAAAGAAGTTGTTGCCTTTGTGATGAGTATTGAAGAAATAGCAAGTTTGATTAATTCTATAGATGAGCTTGCTAAAGGTATTGGAAAACAAATTAATTCTTCTGGTATTACTACTGACGGTAGTAATAATAATAAGAATAATGGATTGATGGCAGGAGTTTATGAGATCGCATCAGTTATATTAACTAAGATAACAGGCTTGCAAGTCGGAGAGTCTTTGAAAGGTAAAGATTTAGAAACAAAAATTGAGACAGTTAAAACTAAGGCTGGAGTATTTAAAACCAAGTTGCTTGCCCAGTATTCCACTTTAGGAGCTGGTGGTGGGACTCAAGATAGTAATGCTAAGCAGGCTATAGATAGGAAGGCTCATGGTACGGACGGGACACATGGAGCAAAAGAACTTAATGAATTACACATAGCTGTTATTGATTTAATGAATACTGCTAAAGAAATATTAAGCGGGACAATAAAGGGGATTAAAGAACCTGATAAGGAGGCTACTATTAAAGCTAACTAGTAGTTCAATAATTCTAGTGCTTATTTATAAGGTTAACTTTTTACTTAATAAGTAAGTGACAGATAAAAATAAAGTCAATAAATAAAAAGTTAGGAGCCTAAGAAAACTAGGTTCCTGTTTTTTTCAAATCTTTTTTTATATTTAGCCTATTTAATTAAAGAGTAGGGTTAAAGGGAGGCACGTAATATATGAAAATAAATATTAAAAATATAAATATAAAAAGTATTTGTGCAACATTATTTATCTCTTTATTCCTTTCTTGTAATAATGGAGTAATAGAAGATCTTCAGAAGAAAAATATTTTTTCTGATTTTCTTATCAAAATAGGTCATGGGTTTCAAGACATTTTTGGTTTCTTTGGCAATGCTATGGGAGATGCATTAGGATTTAGTGCTGTTAAATCTGGTGATAAGAAAAGTGAAGTAGGAAAACACTTTGAGAAGGTAAAAAAAGGATTAGAAGATACTAAGAATCAATTAAGCACTTTATCAGGTAAAATATCTGAAGCAAAGAATGCTGATGGAAGTACAATTGAAACTGTTAAGGTTGCAATTAAAGGGACAATTGAAGTTTTTGATAAATTAATCAGTTCCTTAACTAAACTTGCTGGTATAACTAATGATGGAAGTACTGAAATTGGTGCTAGTGCTTCATCTAAATCGGATGCTGTTAATGCAAGTGACGTTAAGACTGTAATTGAAGGGGTTAAAGATATAATTGATGCAGCAGAGAAATCTGGGGTAAAGATTGATCCTGGAAAAGTTGGTATTCAAGTAGCTAATGGAAATGGTCCTAAATCAGTGTTTCATAATGCTCAAGCTGCTGATGGTGATGCTAAGAAGTTGGCAGATGAAGTTGGTAAGGCAGATCCATGGGCAATGATTGATAAAATTAGGAATGCAAAAACTGATGGCTTTAGTGCTAGTGGTGATAATAGTGCGGGGCAATTAGCTACTGGTGGGTCTTCATCTGCTAATAGCGGCACTGCAGCTACCAATGCAGACTTAGCCGCAGCTGTTGCATTAAAGGCTATGGCCAAAGGTGGTAAGTTTACTCAACCAGCTGATAGTGATGCTGGTGCTGTTGTTAAAGGAGCAGCAGTAAGTGCTGTAAATAAGGTACTGGGAATACTTAATGTAATAATTAGGAAAACAGTAGACATCCATTTAGATAAGATAGGAAAGGCAGTTAAGGGAATAAAATATTCAGAGACTATTGGTGAATCTACAGAAGTTGGTATTGCTACTAAGTAAATAATAAATAAATAGTTGAATAAAGTCATTAAAGGAAAACACTTCTTTTATAGGAGTAGTTTTCCTTTAATTGTGTATATGCCTCTTTAGTTAAATGAAAGGGAAAATGATGCACGTAATATATGAAAATAAATATTAAAAATATTAAAGTAAAAAGAATTTGTGCAACATTATTTATCTCTTTATTCCTTTCTTGCAATAATGGAATAGAAGAACTTGAGAAGAGAAATTCTTTCTTATCCTCACTTGCTAATTTGGGTAATGACTTCTTATCTATCTTCATTTCTTTTGGCGATATGACAGGTACTGTTTTGGGTTTTAATACTACTACTAAAAAGTCTGATGTTGGAAATTACTTTACGAAAGTAAAAGAAGCTGTAGAAGGAGTTAAGGGTAAGCTTAATACAATTGTTGAAAGCATGAAATCATCAAACAATCCTAATGCTGTTGGAGTAGAGACTGCTGTAAAAACACTAATTGATAATACACTTGATAAGATAATTGAAGGAGCAAAAACTGTTAGTGGGGCTATTGGTACTACAGGTGATGAACTACTTGGTAATGGTTCTGCTGATAAGACTAAAGGTGGTGCTGCTGGTGATGTTGATAAATTAGTAGAGGGAATGAAAGAGATAGTAAAATTAGTACTTGGAGAAAAGGGTGATCCTAATGCTGGTGACGGCAAAAAAGCTGGTAATAATGTTGAAGACAGAACTGGTGGTAGTGCTCAAGGTGAAGCAGGAAAGTTATTTCATGATTCTGGTAATAGTAGTGGAATCGGTTCTTCTGCTAATGATGCAAAGAAGGCGGCAGCTGATGCAGCAAAAGCTGTTGGTTCTGTAACTGGTGCTGACATATTACAAGCTATTGTTACATATGGTAAAACAATGGCTACTAAGGCTACAGAAGCTAGAGCTAAAGATGCAACTATAGCAGGAGCTATAGCCTTAAGAGCAATGACTAAAGACGGCAAATTCCCTGGTGTTGCTTCTGGTGGCGTTGCTGCTGATGATGCTGATTATCAAGTTGCAGTTAAAGGAGTTGCATTAAGTGCAGTGACTAAGGCATTAGATACATTAACTATAGCTATAAGAGAAACAATTGATGCAGGACTAAAAACTGTTAAAAAAGCAATGAACATTAATCCTGAAGCTACTCCTGTAACTACTGAATCTGTTACTGCTACTAAATAAATAATTAATTAAGATTTAATAAAAAATAAGTAAACTAAATAAAAAAGTCATTGAAGGAAAACACTTCTTATATAGAAGTTGTTTTCCTTTTATTGTATGTATCCTCTTTAGTTAAAGCATAGGGGAAGGAGGCAAGTAATATATGAAAATAAATATTAAAAATATTAGTATAAAAAGTATTTGTGCAACATTATTTCTTTATTCCTTTCTTGTAATAATTCAGGGGAGAGTGTAGAAGAGGCGAATTTAGGCAAAACAATGATGGAAATGGGTAAAAGTGTTGAAGAAGTATTTTATAAGTTTATAGAGTTAGTTTCAGGAACTTTGGGCTTTACTGTAGATACAAATACAACTAAGGAACAGGTGGGAGAGCATTTTAAAAAACTGGGTACTAAACTTGGATAAGTATCGTCCGAATTGGAACAAGTAGCAGAAAAAGCAACAGCAGATGGCTTATTCAATAAGGCAGTTAGAGTAGCTGTTGATACAGATAAGGGAGCTTTAGGGAGCTTAAAAGGATATTTGGATGATTTAAAAGATATAGGTGGTGGTAGCCAAAGTAATAGGTGATGTGGTCTCTCCACAAAGTGGATTAACAGTAAATGCAGGAAAATTAGAAAAAGCTTTTAAGGCACTGCAAGGAATAATGGAGATAGCTAAGACACAAAAGATTAAAGAACTACAAAAAAGTGAGGTATCATTAGCTGATACCTCAATAGGAGCTGATGCAAAAGCTGGAGCTAGGGTTTTAGCTAAAGATGAGAATGCAGGAGCAGCATCGGGAGAAAAAGCATCATTAATAGTATCAGCAGTAAGCGGAGAGGAAATGTTAGATGCAATAGTTAATAAATCAAAAGGCAATGAACCAGAGGTATCAGGTCCAGCAAGTGTAAGTACAACTGCAATTGCATTCGCAAAAGGATGTATTACATCTAATTTATCAGGTGGTACAGGTGATGCAAAAGCAGCAGCAGTAGCAGGAGGAATAGCATTGCGTTCATTGGTTGAAGGTGGTAAATTAGCTGCAAATAGTAGTAACGATGGTAAAGCAGTACAAGCAGCAGGAATAACAGCGGTAAATAAACTATTAGGAGCAGTGGAAGATATAATTAAAAAGACAGTAAAGAATGTTATTGATAAAGTAAAGACAGAAGTAGATCAAGCAAGAGTTTCAAAAGTATCTGTTTCAGAAGCTAAAAGTAAATAATCGAAGATTTAATAAGAAATACGGAAATTAAATAATAAAATGATTTAAGGGAAACAGTTCTTGTATAGGAGAGTTTCCCTTTTATTTGTATTGAGCCTCTTTAGTTAAGGGATAGGAAAAAGGAGGCACGTAATATATGAAAATAAATATTAAAAATATAAATATAAAAAGTATTTGTGCTACATTATTTCTTTCTTTATTCCTTTCTTGTAATAATGGGATAGAAGAACTTGAGAAGAGAAATACTTTCTTATCCTCACTTGCTAATTTAGGTAATGACTTCTTAGATATTTTTACTTCTTTTGGGGATTCATTTGGTGGTGTTTTAGGGTTTAATTCTGAGACTAAGAAGTCTGAAGTTGGGAACTACTTTAAGGTCGTTCATGATACTGTTAAAGGAACTAAAGATAATCTTAATGCAATTGTTGAGAAAATGAAGAGAGAAGGAAATCCTAATACTGCTGCAACTGAGATTGCTGTAAAAGCTTTAAATGCAAAACTTGATAAAATAATAGAAGGATCAAAGACCGCTAGTGATGCTATTGGTGATGCCGGTGAACCAATTGCTAATGTTGCTCCTGGTGGTGATGGTGATACTAAAGGTGATGCTGGTGATGTTGGAAAAGTAGATAATCTAGTAGGTGGAATTAAATCAATTGTAGACGTGGTACTTCAAGGGAAAGGAAGTGCTACTGCTGGGGATGATAAAGCTCCTGTTCCAGATGCTGGTTCTGCTGCTACCTCAAGAACTGGTTCTACTAATGCGGGTATGCTATTTGCTAATACTAATGCTGGAAGTAAGACTGATGCTCCTAAGGTAGCAAAAGATGCTTATAAAGCAGTAGCGTCAGTAAGTGGCGCCGACATATTACAAGCTATTAAAAATGGTGGGAATGCTGTTACTTTAGCCAAATACAGTCAGTCCGATGGTAATGGCGCTAAGGGTAAGAAAGATGCAGAAGTAGCAGCTGGAATAGCACTAAGAGCTATGACTAAAGGTGGTAAATTTGCTAATACTAATGAAAGTAGTGATACTAAGATTAAAGTTGATGTTGCTACTGAAATTAAAGGTGCAGCAGTAAGTGCAGTAACTAAGGCATTAAATACATTAACTATTGCAATAAGGAAAACTATTGATGCAGGACTTAAATCTGTTAAAGACGCTATGAAAATTAATTCTAGTGATACTCCTGTAACTATTGAAGCTGGTATTGTTCAATCTACTACTAAATAAGTTGTAATAAAGATATTAAAGGGAAACACTTCTATATATGAGAGTAGTTTCCCTTTTGTTTGATTTAGGAGAGATTGTTTCTCCTTTGTTTTGTCTCCTTAATTAAAGGGGTAGGTTAAAGGGTGTATATAATATATGAAAATAAAAATGAGTAAAATTAATGTTGTTTTAATTTTATTACTATTAGTTAATAGTTGTAATAAATATGATTTTACCAATAATACTGAAGAATCAAAAAGTAGAGGCAAAAGAGAAATAAGTGAAGAGCAAACAAGAGAAATTAAAAAAACACCTAAAGAAATATTAAGAGAAAAGTTAAATGAAGAGGAAAAAGCAAATCTAGATTTTTTAAAAGAATCTTTGGGTGATGATTTTGATAAATTTTTGGGACATGATGCAACTAAGATTAAATCTGTACTTGAACATGTAAAAGGTCAACTTGAAAGATGTAATGGAAAAGATAGTGCAGAGGAACAAAAGAAGACTTTTAGAGTAGTTTTACAAGGTTCATTTAAAGGTAATAGTCATGATTTAGATAAATTTACAAGCGAAGCAATGGGTTGTATATGGTGATAGTTGGTATAGAGTTAAAATATTAAGCAAATTGTAGGCATTAAGAAAGTGAAACTAAGAAATGTTAAACTGATTTTAAGCAAACACTAAAAAAATGTTTTAAAAGCTCTAATAGTTTAGATAATATTATTGGTATTGGCAGCAATTATCAATGCAAGGAAGACAGTAGTCCATGCAGCAAAAGCTGTTGGAGCCGTAACTGGTGCTGATATTCTAAAAGCCATGGTTAAAGCGGGTGGAAAAGCAATAACATTAGTTAATAATACTGCCGGTCAGGCTAGTATTGGTGATGCCGATAATGCTAAGGATGTAGTTATTTCAGGAGTTATAGCCTTAAGAGCGGTTGGCTAAGAAAGAAGAGTAAGTTTGCTAATACTAATGCTGCTGATGAGGCAATTAAAGGGGAGTAGCAGTAAAGCAGTAAGGGCAGTAACTAAAGCATTAAATGCTTTAACTATAGCGATAAGAAAAACAATTGATGCCGGACTGAAAGAAGTTAAAAAAGTTATGAACATTAATCCTAATGATATTTCTGTAACTACTGAAGCTAAGAACCAATAATTAGAATTTAATAATAAAAAGTAAGTAAACCAAATAGTAAATTCATTAAAGGGAAACACTGCTTTTGATAGGAGTGGTTTTCCTTTTTTGTATCTGGCCTCTTTAGATAAGAATGAGGCAGGTAATATATGAAAATTAAGATACAAAGTATATGTGCAACATTATTTATCTCTCTATTCCTTTCTTGTAATAATGGAGTAATAGAAGAACTTCAAAAGCAAAGGGATTTTATACTCTCTATATCTAATTTAAGACAAGGTTTCTTAGATATTTTTACTTCTTTTGGCAATATGGTTTCTGATACTTTGAGTATTAAGGCTGATACAAAAAAGGAAGATATAGGAAAGTGTTTTACTAATATTGAAGAGACAATGAAAACAACGAAAGAAAAGTTAAAAGACGTTTTAGCAAAGAATGGTAATTATCCAAAGGTGAAAGGAGAGGTTGAGAAATTTATTGAAAAATTAGGGATAATAGAAAAGGGGGCTAAAGAAGCGGCCGAAGGGGCTATTGGTGGTGATGCTATTAGTGGTGCTACTGCTTCAGGTCAGGATGCCGTAGCAGCAGACGTTACAAGTGTAACTGCGCTTGTTAAAGGAATTAAAGGAATAGTTGGGGTAGTGTTAAAGCAAGGTGAAGGAGACCCAACTGCTACTAAGACTAAAGATGCACAACAACAAACAATTGGTAAGTTATTTAGTGAAAAGAAATCTAATGGTGGCACAGAGGTTCAAGCAGCAGCGGCAAGTGCATCAATTGGAGCTATAAGTGGTACTGATATACTGCGAGCTATTGCTATGTCTGGTGATGTTACTATTGGTGGCGTTGCTATTAATGAAGTAAAAGATGCTGCAAATATTGCTGCTGGTAAAACAGATAGTGCTCAGGATCTTACTGTAGGATCAGCAAAAAAAGATGCCGTTATTGCGGCAGGAATAGCCTTGAGAGCAATGGCTAAAGGTGGTAAGTTTGCAAAAATGCGGCAACAATTGAAGAAATCTATTGACTTTTTTTAAAAATATTAAATAATATTACTTGTACACAGTAAGATAATTTATTATCCTTACTGTGTTACACCCTGAATAAGGCCAGTAACTTCTGTTACTGGCCTTATTCTTTTCTTATGTTATAATTGTATCGACTCAAAATAGTTGTATCGACTCAAAATAGTTGTATCGACTCAAAATGGTTGTATCAACTCAAAATAATTGTATCGACTCAAAATAGTTGTATCGACTCAAAGTTGAATAGAAGATATATATATGATTTGTTAATTTTATAGTATTATAGATACTAGTATTATAAGTAAAAAGGTTATATACATGATAAGTAAAGGTAAGCCAACAAAAGGTCATAATATTGAGTTTAGTATTGTAGAGTCTTTAAGACTTAATTTTGAATTTTTGATTCGTAATATTTGGTTAATATTATTTGCTTTGTTTTTATTTTTCTTTAATGTGTTGCATTCACATAGAGGGATTGCAAGTTATACTGTTGGTAGTAGTTCTAAGCTGTATTTCACATTGCCTTTTACAATAGTCGTTATAGTAGTACCGTCTTCAATATTATTGTATTTTCTTTATTTATTAAGGAAGCGTGTTACTGAAGGTAGTGTTAGGATTTCAGTATTTGCATGCTTAGAAAAAATTGCGATATTTGTATTATTAGTGATAGGACTTATAACGCAATCTGTAAGTTCATGGATGAGCTTTGAGAGTTTCTTTAGCCTGATGTTTGAAGATACTATTAAGGACACTGTTTTGAGTACTCAAAAGAGTCAGATAGCAAAAGAGGAAGGTATGCGTAAGCTGCTATCTGATAAAGAGAAGATAATTGAAGGTGAAATAGCTAGTATTGATATTAAGATTAAGAATAACAATGATCGCATAGAGTTTGCTAAAAATAAGCATTTAAGCTTGGATTATACGTATAGAACCATGAAGCAAGATTACATGAGAGAGATTGAGAATGCAAGTAGGGAGAATAAGGAGTTGTTTAATCAAAGGAATGAGTATTTAGAGTCTTTGCAGGATTTGAGGTTTAAGCTTAGCAGTTTAATTGAAAGGTCGGCTGTAAATAATAATAAGTTTAAGGCAGCTAATGTTTTAAATGGAACATCTGTTGTTATTGCTAGAGATGATTATCTTAATATAATTTTTGTTTATTCATTATTATTATTGTCTGTTTGTCTAGATATATTTTTAGCAATGGTATTTTGCATAATACAAAATGCGTATCATAAATTTTATGAACAAAAGTTATTACACTTAGTCACATTATCTACAGGAAGTGGGGTTGGGATAAAGGAAAAGGTTAAAAATCATCAAATTTCAAGTTTAGAAAGGAAAAAGAGAACATCTAAAAGGGTTGATGAGTCACTTGAATTTATTGTGTCTAATTTAGAAGATGATAAGCGTACAATAAAGCCTTTAAGGAAAATTAATAAAGAGACAAATGTATCCGCTTATCAAATAAAAAAATATTTATCAGACTTGATGGATAGAGGTTTTATTATAAAGAATAAAAAAAGACTTGTACTTAATAATGATGCTGCAATTGAAAAATTGTAATGTGATTTATTGTGTTATTAATATTGTATTATTTATTCAATAAATTTGATGATTTAAGCTAAATAATAGTATTCTTTTGTTTTGGAGTAACTAATATTTGATCTTAAAAAAGAAGGAGAATATTTATGCCTAAGGAAATAAATAGTAGTTTGTTATTACTGGTAGCGTTGATCGTAATAAGTTGTGATCAACGTGTAGAAACACAAGGAACTGAATTGAAGAAAATAATCCCAAAAAAGACAGAATTTAAACCAGTAAAACCAGTTGGTGTAAGTGAGCCATCTCCACTTCTGTCCAGTTTTGGAGGAATCCTTGAAGTAAAGCCATATGATCAAAAAAGAGAAGTTAAAGAGGAACAGGACCAAGGGCTACTAATTCCTGAAGAAGAACAAAATCTTGAAGAAGAACAACGAAATCGTGAAGCTTTACTTTCTTCATGTTTAAAAGAGGCTAGCCTTCCAATAAATTTTGATGCAGTGCATAAGGAAAAGTTACATTTAGATTTTATAGAAGGGGTACCAAGACATGTAAAGACAAAAGAGGAGGCTTTAAAGCAATTTGATGGAATAAGATATATATTTTATATTTTAAAGCCTAGCTTTAAGAGTGCAAAACCCTATAATAGTATGGGTGAGGGTTATCCATCTTTAATCTTTGATGATATATTTAACAATAGGAAATTGTTGAATTATAATTTCCGTGCAGACGCCATTTATGCTGCTTTTGGGCATGATAGCAATTTTATCTATGCGTTAGCATTTGGGATACATAAAATGTTATTTTCCCGCCCTCGTATTACAGGTGTTGCTAATGAAATTATTGAGAGAAAATATGAGACTGAGCAAAGAAAATATAAAGAAGTTATCTTGAGTTTATTAAATATGATAGGTCCGATGGCTGCTTCTACTTTACGTTTGTTATGGTTTAAAATGAGCGACCCTGTGCATTATAAAAATTTTAGTATTAAAGCTACTAAAGAAGAGCTTATAGTACTTAATCATGCAGTGGAGAAATATATGAATATGTTAGAAAAGATGTATGTTAGGATTTATGAGGTTATAGATTGTGCAATTGGAAAGAAAGATCATTCTCCAGAAATTTTTTACGATACATTTAATGCGCTGATTAATAGTAAAAGTATTAAGGAGGGGGCTAGAGCTGTTTCATATGAGGCTTTCGAGATTAGAAATTTGATGGAAAGAATATTAAATAGAGATTAAATTGAGTGAAATCGTTCAAAAAATATTTAGCTTTAAACCCACAAGAGATATTGGGATATATTTGTGTAATATTAAGTTCAAATATCTATAGAACAAAATTCAATGAGTTTTTAAGAATTGACTTTGCAAAAATCATTTTTGTAGATTCAGTGAACCTATTTGAAAAACTTAGTAAATTAGGAATGAATCTAATTAATGCACAATTATTTAGAAATGTAATTGATTTAGATAAGAGTGTTGGGGTTCATATATCAAAAGTCAATGAAAAATGTATTGTAGAAAAAGTTGAATACTTGAAAGACAAAAAAGAACTTATTTATAGTGATAATTGTAAATTTATAAATGTTCCTTTTAAGGTATATGAATTTAGTATTGGTACTTATAGAGTGCTTAAAAATTATCTTAGATTAAGAAAGGGAAGAGAATTAAATAATGATGAAATTGCACACCTTGAAAATGTGATTAGGGTAATTAATTATACGTTTGATATTCAAGAACAGATTGACTTGATAATTTGTAATTTACAAGAATTTAGTAGTAATGATGACTTATCAAGTTTGTCGTTGGTAAGTTAGGTATTATGGTTTTGTGTATATTTTTTTACTTTATTTAACCAATTC
This sequence comes from Borrelia coriaceae, assembly GCF_023035295.1. NCBI lineage: Bacteria > Pseudomonadati > Spirochaetota > Spirochaetia > Spirochaetales > Borreliaceae > Borrelia > Borrelia coriaceae. The sequence goes on along the minus strand of NZ_CP075087.1, from coordinate 1,198 downwards.
TTTAAATAGATTATAATAGTATAATAAGGAGAATTTTATGGGATTAGCCCAACCAATAGTTACTCAACAAATGGTAGTAGCAGAGCTTACTAAAGCAGGAATTGCTAGAGATATTGCTATTGATTTATCTTATAGGTACTATAGGAATGAGTTAACTTATAAGGATATTGAGTATTTAGAAAATACTTTTAATCTTAAGTTAGAAAAGTTAGAGTCAAATCTAAAATCAGATATTAGAGATCTAGATAATAAGATAGATATTAAATTTAATGATCTTAATAATAAAATAGACACTGTAGAGAATGGTCTTAATGTGAAGGTTGAGAATGTAAGAGGTGAGTTAAAGTCTGATATTAAAGATTTAGATAGTAAGATAGACAATGTAGAGAATAATCTTAATGTAAGGATAGAGAATGTAAGGAATGAGTTAAAGTCCGATATTAAGGATTTGGATAATAAGATAGATGTTGTGAGGAGTGAATTAAAATCAGATATAAAGGATCTAGATAATAAAATAGATAATGTAAGAAAAGACATAGAAATTAATAAGATGGAGTTTAAGAGTACATTGAGGTTACACAATTGGATGTTTGGGACGATTATTACTATATGTCTAGGGATATTATTAACATTGATATTCAAGTAAGGAACAAATATATACTAATGGGTGTTATTCCAAGTGGGCTGACAAATTATTAGAATAGTAGCGTTTAGTATAAAAGTGTTTAGTACAGTGGAGAGGTAAGGAAAAATATTTTTTGCATCGATTTTTATATCTTTTAAATAGTAGTAAATATTTTATTTAGATTAATTTATTATTAATATAATAATTTGAATATAAGTTATGGGTCATTATAATTGATTGTTCGTTTAGGTCATGGAAAAATTTTTGTGATTGATTTTTGTACTATTTGATACTAAAAAGTAATTTTGTTAGGATTGATTTCGAATTAGTTAGAGGTAGATCTATTTATAGAAAAAAAATATCAACTTCGGTATATTTTAAGTGCAACTATTGTATATTTTTGAGGCAACTATGTTCATTTTAGGTGCAACTCGTAAAAATAAAAAATGTTAAGAGACAACTTTGTGTATTTTCATGGCAACTATGTATAGAAATGAGGTAACTATGTTTTTATTTGAGTAAACTTTGTTCAATATTATTAGCCAAACACTTCTATACTAAAAACAAATTATA